>JBBRVV010000230.1:0-4244 GCA_038246525.1 Pseudanabaenales cyanobacterium | reverse complement strand
TGGAGCGATCGCCTGTTACAGATTCTAAGCTATGCCCTGCAGGGTTTTCCCAGTTTTATCTTGGCAATTATTTTATTAATGTGGGCGCAAAATACCGCTTGGTTCCCAGTGGGAGGTCTGACCAGTATCGATCACAGCGAATTGACTTGGTACGGTAAAATCTTGGATGTCGCTCACCATCTAATCTTACCAACTTTCACACTTACCCTAATTGGCTTTGGCGGGCTGCAAAGATTGATGCGCGGTAATTTGCTAGATGTATTGCGCCTGGACTATATCAAAACCGCCAGAGCAAAGGGTTTGTCAGAAAATCGGGTAATTTATGTTCATGCGCTCAGAAATGCGATCAATCCCTTAGTTACTCTTTTGGGCTTTGAGTTGGCAGGGCTGTTAGGTGGGGCATTTATTACTGAATTTTTCTTCGGATTGCCAGGTTTAGGCAGATTATTGCTGGATGCAGTGCGCCAAAAAGATGTAAATTTAGTAATGGCAGGGCTGAGTCTTGGAACTTTAATGCTAGTTGTGGGCAATATCCTAGCAGACCTGTTGTTAAAGGCAGTTGATCCGCGTATTCGTCTAGAAGATGCTGACTAGAAAATTTTGGCTAACTAATCAAATGATCTTGGCATGATTTTGATTGGCTAAATTTTGTAGAATATCTATATCGAAAAAACTTAAGTCTTGGTCAAAGTGCGATCGTGACATTAACCCAACTTAGAAATTCACGCTTGATGATTGCTGTATTGCCCGATGAAACTTCGGCATTTGAAGCATATCAGTTGCTATGGCGACATGGTATTCCGCCACAAAATCTAGCTTTAGTGGGTAAGGGTTACAGCAATCCTGATCATGTTGGCTTAGAGGAACCTAGGCAGATTGCCAAAAGCTCAGCCCGCAACGGCTCAATTATTCTTGGTACCTTAACCGTCTTAGCTTTATTGGTTAGCTACTTTGGCTTTGGGTTACGGCTGAATCCTAGCGTGCGATTGGTCATGTGGCAAGAATTAGCTGCTTTATTGAGTATAAGTTTGATCTTTGGCTGTGGTTTTGGCGCAATTTTAGGCTTTTTCTATGGCGTATTTTTTAAGAGCAGTACCTCGATCGCTTGTCGCAATTGCTTAAAGCGTGGTCAATATCTCTTACTGCTAGAAGGTTCTGAACCGCTGATCAAGAAAGCGAAGCAGATTCTATGGCAAACGGAATTTCCTGATGCCTTATAGCTTTTCTTTCTGAAGTTTTTATGGCTTTTTTTGCTCTTTTGCTACTACTTTGAATTGTCCATCTTGATCAAAAATCACATTTATGCCAAGCTGAGCCAACTCCGCTACCGCGATCTCTTGGGTTTTACGATCAACCGCACTTGCCAAGACTGTGAACCAGCCATTAATTCTGACGGCTTTACTATTGGGATTTGTCTGCAAAAAAGCGGCTGTCTCTCGTGAAATCTTTGCCACAGTTTTAGTTTCTTCAGGCGCATTAGCCTGAAATTTAGCTCGATCTGCCCAAGCTGCTGCGGTCAAGAATGACTGACTGGCTGCCAAAGATTCGCCCAAAAATAGTAATTCATCTATGCCTTTGCGCCGCCAAACTTGATAGGAAAAAGGTTGAATTTCTGGGACGAGAGACTTGGCTCCATCGGCGATCAACTTTACTGTTTGGCGCGGTTGTCCAGCAAAAATCGAAACACTGGTGGAAAGATAAACATAGCTGGTCAAAAAGCGAGGATCACGGGCAACAATTACTTGAAAATACTTGGGACTAAGGCTGTAGCCAGTTTTGTTTTGCACCCTAGCGATGTCATCACCAAAATATTGTAAAAAAGCGAGAAATGTCCAATCAGCAATCAAATTATTGAAGCCGAATCCTTTCTTAGGCAGTAAAGCCGTAGCTTGAAGTTTTGATTCTTCTTGTATTGCCAATAAGCGATCGCTTTCTGCTGTTTGACCTGCTAATTTCTGACTTAGCCTAGGAAACTGCAAAGCTATGGCAACTGAGCCAAATAGAATAATTGCGCCAAAATTAATTAACCTAGGCAAAAAAGAATTACGGGGAGATTTTTCTACATTAATCATAGATTTGCCAGTAAACTCTGCCATCACCAATAATTATCAATATATCAGGTGCACAACTTTTCTGGCATTGCAGATCTCAAAGATGGATAGGGTTTAGGAATTAACTTCTGGATGTTCTATTAAGTCTATCCATCCAATTCACATTTGCATTCTGGCTCAAAACTTCTTCTGCCAAATTCGCAACAATCGAACAGTTTAAGCGATGCTCCCCCTTCCAAACCTATGCTGGCTGTAAGACAAGGCTAGCAGTTAACTCTAGCGCTGGAAAAATTGAAGAAACAATTAGCTGATTATCAACGTAAATCCTTTCTTCATAAAATCCTTCTAGCCATTCCAATACGCTGACTTTTGCTTCAAGTGGATCAACAATCCAATATTCAGCAATCCCACGCACAGCATATTCAGAACGTTTGTAACGATAATCTCGATTGCTTTGATTTGGGCTAACTACTTCAACTACTAATAAAGGCGGTGGCATATCCATCAATATCAGCGATCGCGTAGCCCCTTCCATTACTATCGCTAATTCTTCAGTATAAACCATTAAATCTGGGATTCTCACGCCTACTTGTCGACTGTTTACGGCTATTTCCGCTTTCATCCTTAGCCGACTTAGGGAAATACCTAGCTGGGAGAAATAAATTAGCAAAAAAATAGCAATCTTTTGATTAATATCGCTCTCTGAAGACATCAGAATTAATTCTCCATTTTCTAATTCATATAAAGTATCTGTGCCATCGTCATAGTTAAGAAATTGCTCAAAGGTCATTTTGGGGGTGATTTTTTTGGCGATCGCTACAGTCATAATTTTTCTCCTTCTTTCCATTTAGTGCTAATCGAATATAGGCTATCCCTGCAACACTTGAGCCACAGTCAATCCTAAATCAGGAAAGGCTACAGAGGAAATTGCGCTATCCCCTGAATATACTTTCTCTTCATATAGTCCTTCGCTCCATTCTAACGCAGTCACTTTTGCTTCAAGTGGATCAACAATCCAATATTCAGCAATCCCACGCGCAGCATATTCGGAGCGCTTATAACGATAATCTCGATTGCTTTGATTAGGGCTAACTACTTCAACTACCAATAAAGGTGGCGGCATATCCATAAGGATCAGCGATCGCGTTGCTCCCTGCATTATCTGTGCGAGTTCTTCAGAATACACTACTAAATCTGGAATTCTCAACCCTACCTGTCGGCTGTATACTGCTACTTCGGTCTTCATGCGGATACGATGAGACGGAATGCCATAGCCCAATAAATAGGCAACTAAAAACATGGCAATTCGCTGATTAATATCGCTTTCAGAAGACATTGGAATTAGCTCTCCATTTTCTAATTCATACAAAGTATCTGTGCCATCGTCATAGTTAAGAAATTGCTCAAAGGTCATTTTTGGAGTAATTCTTTTGGCGATCGCTACATTCATAACTTTTCTCCCTTTCTATATTAATCAAGATATTAATCAAGTAAAATTAGCCGCCGATTTGAGACATAGTGCGTTGATAGCTTTGGTTTGACTCTAGAGACGGATTGTAGCCGCGATCGCGTGCTTTAAAAGTAATCTCGGCTTTTTGTTCCAAGAATTCTTTTACCTGATGCTGGATTCTTTGCCAATCTGCATCCGTATTCGCATTACGAACCATCGTTTTTAGATCAATTTGTCCAGCTTCATTCAATAAGCAAGGACGCAACCAACCATCGGCTGAGAGTCTTACGCGGTTACAGCGATCGCAGAAACATTCAGACATTTGACTAATAAATCCTAAAGTCCCTTTTGCACCTGGGATTTGGAATACATCGGCTGGTCCATTACCACGACAGAAGCCTTCATTTAGCCCGAAGCGATCGCTAATCTGTTGTCTTAAAGTTGCCGAATCAATCCAGCCTTTTTGATCGAATAGAGGAGTATTGCCAATCGGCATAAATTCTATAAAGCGAATGTGCCAAGCCCGATCAATACTGAGAGCAGCAAGATTCAAAACTTCTTGATCATTTATGCCAGGAATTACTACTATGTTTAGTTTTAGCGGATCAAAACCCACCTCATAAGCAGCTAAAATCCCTTGCCAAACTTGATTCCAGCGATCGCGTCCCGTAATTTGGCGAAAAACATCAGGATCAAGCGAATCTAAACTGATATTTAATCTGCGCAAACCAGCATCGAAGAGC
>JBBRVV010000229.1:0-4255 GCA_038246525.1 Pseudanabaenales cyanobacterium | reverse complement strand
GGGGTAGAGCAGCCTGGTAGCTCGTCGGGCTCATAACCCGAAGGTCGTTGGTTCAAATCCATCCCCCGCCATATTTTTTTTCCGTAGTATCATCTCTAAGGCTTTCTACTAGCTTTTTACTGAGTTCTAGGATTAGATCTTTTAGGGAATCTTTAGAAATAACTCCGAAAGCCAAAATCCATTAACTCCAATGTCCAAACAAGTTTATTAGGCAAGGCTACTTAGAAACTTTTCTAGGGATTGCTGATAAACTTCCCGCATTAGTTCATTTTCTACCTTAATTGAAATTTCCACACTTTTACATTCTGTACTTGTTAGGTGGGCAATCACTGCCAGAAACTGATTAGCAAGCTTAATAGTATCAAATTCACTTTTAATTAGGCATCCATCAGGCTTGATATTATCCATTGCATCATCTGTGGCATCCATTTCTTTTAATGAAACTTGATGGCTTCCTAAATCAAAAACCGCAATTTGTTTATGCTCTGGCGTAATCTGCTCTACTACTAATTTCTCGCGCCGAATTGGAACTCGAATTATCTGAGTTTCTATTTCTTTTCTTACAATAACTTCACCTACTTTATTTTTGTAACGGTGAACTGCTAAGCGTTCTTCTAATAAGGGAATAGTTGGAATTGGTTCATTTTCGGCTACTTCGGCTAGCTTCAACAGATGATCTTGTAAATCAATACTAGAAGAGCCATTATTAGAGTGATTGGGTACAACAGAAATCATAAACTTAATTTTAGTATTTACTAGACATTTGAAAGTAAGCAATAAATTAGAGGTATTCCATACTTATGCTTGTAAGTAGGAATACCCCTTAGTTTAACTATTTAGATTGAAGAGCCACGATTGATATCGAGCCTAATACATAGACTTTAATCTATGCTAAAGCTAAGAACAATTGATTGGACTCAATAGTAATTATAGTCTATTATCAATTTTGAAGTTGACATAGAGGTTTAGGTTAACTTTCGGAATCTTCAATCCTATTTATATTGACAGATAGATATCCAAGGATTTTGCTCAATAGCGGCAAAGTCTTTAGGAGTGCATACTTCATTAATCTTAAATTAAAATTAATTAAACAAAATAATGCAAATTAATCGGATATTTTCTGGCACGCTATTAGCGATGTTCGCATTTTACGGTTCTTCTCTTTCTTCACTCTCTGCCCAGGCAGAAGATCGAACTGGCAGAGGATTTGGGAATCAGCGTAAGTCTTGCCCTGTAAACATTAGAATTATTAATGCTGCTAGTCCAAATAGTCCAACATCTGTTGATCTTTACGTCAACAATCGACGTGTTGTTGCCAATGTCCCATTTCGTCAGGTAAGCGAGTATATTTCTGTTAATGCTGGAGAGCTTGACGTAAGCATCAAACAAGCTGGAACGACAACAGAACTTGGTAGTCGTATCTTTATTGCACCACCTAATGCAGCATATACGATTGGGATTACTGGTCCTATTCCAGGTCCAACTGGTCAAACCCTCTTCAACAATTCTCCTTTTGTAATTCCAGAAGACCTCTCCATTCCTAATCCAGGTAAATTTCGAGGTCGTTGGTATCGTTTTTCGGAAACAAATGCTGTGATTGATTTTCGTGCCACTAAAGTTGTCAGTGGCGTATTACAAGAAAATTTGCCCGATGCAATGCGGATAACTGTGCTTACGCCGAAGACGGTTATTACCTACCCAGAACTTGATGCGGGAGTTTATAACTTTAATCCAGTGGGTGTAGGGTCGAATTCACCTTTAGTGAATGATGCATCCCTTCCACCAGTGGTCGTCCAGGTGTTGAATGCAACGGTTGCAGCAGGCACAATCTTTGATGTAATTGCCCTTGGAAACAGTCTGGGTACAAATCCTAATACACTTACGTTGACAACCGCAACCACAAAGGTTTTAGCACCTAATGCCAGAGGCTGTACGCGGCTTTCTCTTTAAAGAAGAAAAAAGGAATCAGGTCGAGATCTCTCTCAACCTTGAGGAATGATTACTACCTAAATCGAAGCAAAGGGTAAATTAAATTCGATCACATTAAGGCTAACGCAGAGATTCTAGATTTGACCTTCATTAGTGAGGAAATTGGGATCAAAAAAACCAAATACAAATAGTTCTCGCAATTCCAAGTCTATTCATTCCAACTGATCAAAATTTATTAGGAGCATTATGACAAATTTTCATAACCAATTCTCACGTCGCAAGTTCATTACGATCGCAGGTTCGGTAGCAGCAGGTTCGGTAATCTTAAATGCAGGCTTGAGCAATCCAGGTTCGGCTCAATCTAAAGGATTAGAGACGACTAAAGTGAAGTTAGGTTATATTCCTATTGTTGAAGCTGCGCCTCTGATCATTGCCAAAGAGAAAGGATTCTTTGCCAAGCATGGCATGACTGGTATCGAACTTTCCAAGCAAGCTAGTTGGGGTGCTGCTAGAGATAATGTGGAGATTGGCTCCGGTGGTGGTGGTATAGATGGCGGACAATGGCAAATGCCTATGCCCTACTACATCTCCATGGGCAAGATCACCAAGGGAAATAAACCGATTCCCATGTACGTTCTACTTCAGTTAAATACTCAAGGGAACGGCATTTCGGTCTCCGATAAGCACAAGGGGCAGAAGATTAGTTTGAAGGTTAGCGATGCTAAAGCCTATTTTGACAAACTAAAGGCTGGCGGCTCAAGATTCAAGGCTGCCTATACCTTCCCCCAAGCTAATCAAGATTTTTGGATTCGCTATTGGCTGGCAGCAGGAGGGATAAATCCCGATACTGACGTGGAACTCCTAACTGTTCCTTCTGCCCAAACTGTGGCAAACATGAAAACTGGCACAATGGATGCCTTCAGTACTGGAGACCCTTGGCCCTACAGAATTGTGATAGATAAAATTGGTTTTCTAGCAGCTTTGACCGCCGAAATTTGGAAGAATCACCCTGAAGAATATTTAGCTATCCGTGCTGATTGGGTTGATAAAAATCCTAAAGCCACAAAGGCAATCCTTAAGGCAATTATGGAAGCACAGCAGTGGTGCGATAACTTTGGTAATCGCAAAGAATTGGCCGAAATTTGTGCAGGGCGTGAGTATTTCAACGTTCCTATCAATGTTTTAGAAGGTCCACTTTTGGGTAAATATGACAAAGGTGATGGGAAGAAGCTTGATGATAAAACCATGGCTCCTTACTATTGGAAGGATCAAAGGGGTAGTGTTTCCTATCCCTATAGAAGCCACGACCTTTGGTTCCTGACCGAAAGCGTACGTTGGGGATTCTTACCACCCGATACCCTAGACAAGGCTAAAGGAATGATTAGTAAGGTGAATCGTGAGGGTCTCTGGCGGGAAGCAGCTAAGGAGTTGGGTATTCCTGCGGCTGATATTCCCAAGAGTACTTCTAGAGGTGTAGAGACCTTCTTTGATGGGATTAAGTTTGACCCAGAGAATCCCAAGGCTTACCTGAGAAGCTTGAAGATTAAAAAAGTAAGCATCTAGTTCAACAGAAATGTATGAACGGCTGATTAAATTTGATTAAGGGAAGAAATTAGTCTGCGTTTAATGGTTTCTTGCGCGTTAAGTTGTCCTTATTGATTTCGATATTTTAAGTCACTAAATACCTCTTACTGTTACGGAGCCATTTGGAGATTGCATAAATTCAAAATTTCTTCATTAAAAAGAGATACAGGAATATCGTTTGTGGCATAGTTTATCCACTGGATCAGCATTTCTTCAACTTGAAGATGATTGAGTTTAGCAATCTCTTTTACGCTTTTGACTAATATTTCTGGGAGTTCTAGGGTAATAAATCCACCCGTTTTGCTTTGATTTATATGGGGATATTTGGTTTGTATGGTAATAATGGAGAGTAATCGCCTTTTCTACTAGAACGAAAATTCAACTTGCAACATATCTTTCGCCGATTTACCAAAAGTAGCGATCGCTAATGCTAAGATTACTGCGAAGTAATGTAGATTTGCCTGGTTTAGCTGAGTGATGAAAAAGTCTTTTGTGCTGATTGGCGTGGGTGTGGCAGCGATCGCTGTAGGCATGGGTACGGGTTTAGGTTTCGCCTATTTGGACATGAATCGCAAAGTAAATACGGTAAGCACAATAGAATCTCTTCCTACAGGTTCCCTTTGTCAGTTTAATGCCTTAGATAGTGTGACCGATTCCCTAAATCAAGTTAAGGCTGTCAATGCGATGGTGGCGGTAGTAACAGCTCAAACTATTACATTTTTAAGGAAGACTTACAAAAGTT
>JBBRVV010000228.1:0-4274 GCA_038246525.1 Pseudanabaenales cyanobacterium | reverse complement strand
GCATCAATATCGAAAGTAACCTCAATTTGCGGTACACCACGGGGAGCAGGAGGAATTCCATCTAAGCGGAAAGTACCCAGCTTCTTGTTGTCATTTGCCATTTCGCGCTCACCCTGAAGCACCACAATTTCCACATTGCTCTGACCATCTACTGCGGTAGAGAAAGTCTCGAACTTCTTGGTAGGAATAGTAGTGTTGCGAGTAATAATCTTGGTCATTACGCCGCCCAAAGTTTCCACACCCAAAGATAGGGGAGTGACATCCAATAAGAGAATGTCCTTCACTTCACCCGCCAGAATCCCTGCTTGAATGGCGGCACCAACTGCCACAACTTCATCGGGGTTGACGCTTTGGTTCGGCTCTTTGCCTAAGACGCGACGTACCACTTCTTGCACCGCAGGAATGCGAGTAGAACCGCCCACCAATACAACTTCTTGAATTTTGGCTTTGTCCAACTTGGCATCACGCAAGGATTGCTCCACAGGAATGCGGCAGCGATCAATTAAATCTGAGCAAAGCTCCTCAAATTTGGCACGGGTCAAGGAAGTATCTAAATGCTTAGGCCCATCCTGAGTTGCAGTAATAAACGGCAAGTTAATCTCGGTTTGAGACACGCTTGAAAGCTCAATTTTGGCTTTTTCTGAAGCTTCAGTCAAACGCTGCAAGGCCTGCTTATCTTTACGTAAATCAATACCTTCTGCAGCTTGGAACTGGTTTGCCAACCAATCCACAATTTTCTTGTCGAAGTCATCACCGCCCAAGTGAGGATCGCCACTGGTAGAAAGCACCTCAAATACGCCATCACCTACTTCTAGGATCGAAACGTCAAATGTACCGCCACCCAAGTCAAATACTAGGATAGTTTCGTTACCCTTGTGCTCCAACCCATAGGCTAAAGATGCGGCAGTAGGCTCGTTGATAATTCGTAGAACTTCAATCCCTGCAATCTTACCTGCATCCTTAGTGGCTTGGCGCTGAGAGTCATTGAAGTATGCAGGCACGGTAATTACCGCTTGAGTTACCTGCTCACCTAGATACTTGCTGGCATCATCCACCAGCTTGCGTAGTACCTGGGCAGAGATCTCTTCAGGTGCAAACTGCTTACTTGCGGCGGGGGCATCAATTTTGACATTGCCACCCATATTTAGGACTTTGTACGCTACCTGAGTAGACTCATTGGTAATTTCATCGTAGCGTCTACCGATGAACCGTTTGACTGAATAAAAAGTATTTTCAGTATTCATTACCGCTTGGCGCTTGGCAATCTGACCGACTAGGCGATCGCCATTCTTGGCATAGGCAACTACCGAAGGAGTTGTGCGGAAGCCTTCAGCATTTGCAATTACCGTAGGCTTACCCCCTTCCATCACGGCAACGACTGAGTTGGTCGTACCCAAATCAATTCCCACTACTTTAGCCATAAGGCTTCCTGCTCCTAAAAAGAACTATAATCTTTAACTTGATATTAAGATTAGCGACTTTCGGCTAGAAGCGACAGGAGGTGGTTTGCCCAATTCAGGTAGAGTTTACCGTACCCGCCTATTCAATCCCTGCTAATTTAGGGTACTCTCACCAACTCAAACATTTGATCAAACAGCTGAAGCGTATAATCGTTTTAGTTATTCACGTCAAAATTTGCCCAAGATTTAGCTGTCGACTTCCCTTCTTGTCCCTTTTGCTAGACCGCCCTGCTTCAGACTGCCCATGTTACAGACTTACTACTTTATTGTTGCCAGCCGCCAATTTCTTTGTGAGCAAGAGCCATTAGGCGAATCTTTGAAGGAGAGGGAGAAAAATTATCGCGATCGCGGCAAAGAAATCGATTTTTGGTTGGTCGAGTCCCCTGCTTTTTTGGATCAGCCACAATTTGCCGAACTCAAGCGCCGTATTCCCCAGCCTGCCGCCGCCGTGATTTCCCTTGATCCAAATGTAATCAGGTGGCTAAAACTACGGTTAGAATTTGTAGTTACGGGCGAATTTCAATCTCCTACTGCGCTGACTATGGTTGAACTTTCGGCTATTAAAACTTAAACTTATTTTTAGGCGGAAGCTATGTTAGCTTAATATGTAAATAAATTAACAAACTACCAATTTATTAAGCTGATTAAAATCTAATAAATTAAAAAATATAAGCAAGTTTTACTTAAGTAATAGTACATTTTGATTTTTCTAAATTATTTGCAAAATCTATTCGTTTTAACAGCGAATCTATTTATCCAGAGATTAGGTTTGTCCCCACACTAAGTTTTAGAGCCAAATTCAGAGATGGAGACAGTTCGGGTTAGCAATATTAAGGCAATCAAGGACGGGCAATCCTACACCCGTCAGTCCTTAGAGCAGTTAATAGAAATTTGTCAGAATCTTGCCACCTTCAGAGAATCTAGCAGCAGAAAACCTAGCGAAAAAAATGGAGCCTCTGGAATTCTCAGGGTAGAAAGCAGCCATCATCTTTGGAATTTGGTGTTTGTGGGCGGCACAATGGTTCTAATTGATGAAGAGGAGCATTTAGTCCCAACTCTAATTCGGAAATTTAAGGCGCTAAAGCTCAATTTTCAAGAGCTAAACAATATTGCGGAACGGAAAAGTGAAGGTAGCGATCGCTTGAATCTCTACCAAATAATTCAACAGATCTATAAGCAAGAAAGCGAGGCAGCTCAACGCATACTGCGAGAAATAATCCAAGAGAACCTACTGGCAATTTTTTTAGAGAATAGTTTTGACTTAACTTGGCAAGCTAAACCTGAGATTGCTCAAATTTCGCTACTTCAGACTCCTTTTATCCATTTGCAACAAATTACTGACCTGACGGTGCAGCAATGGAAAACCCTGCTCCATGTGCGCCATCCTTTTCAACAAGTGATACTTTTGGATGCAGATGACCCGATCGCTAGCGTGCCACTGTTTGCCACTGCCACTACTGGACAATATCGGATTAGTGAAATTGCCGATCGCTTTCGCCAAGATATTTCGCGCACGGCCTTTAAGCTTGACCGTTTAGCCGAAAAACGCACCGTTGCTATTTTGCCATTGCCCCTACGCCCACCTAAACCTGAGCCGCGATCGCCGAAAAAGAATGTGTCTAAAGTATTTGTGGTAGATGACTCACCCGTCCTGCTAAAACAGTTAGGCAGTTTAATTGAAGCTTGGGGCTATGAAGTAAGTATGTGCAGTGATGCGGTCAGCGCCGTAGAAAAAATGCTGATCCATAAGCCAAATATAATTTTTTTGGATCTCAATATGCCAGGCACTAATGGCTTTGAAATGATTAAGCAAATTCGCCGCCAGCCTGAGCTTAGTACCACTCCTCTGGTAATGATCACAGCTGAAAATAATGTAGCCAATAACTTTAGGGCAAAGTGGGCAAGCTGTAAGTTTTTAGGTAAGCCCAAATCTACTAATGAAACCGCAGAATTTCGTCAACAGTTGCGATCGCTATTAAGGGAACTTGCGCCTCTCTCTACTGATACCTTGGTCTAAAATTTTTTGTATTTAAGATAATAACAAAAATAAAAACAATTAAAGATAAAGATTAGGCTAAAAATAGGTAAAGGCGTACAAGGAATCTATCAATTGGTTGTAACATGACCTTAGATAGGGGATACAAAGGACATCATAAAATGACCCAATCCTTAAAAAGAGACGTGATTGATAATACCGAGAGTTTAGACACCTCCACCGTAGATACTGGCAACCTAGCCAACGTCTCGGCTGGGCAAGTAGTCAAAGATGCGCGTTTGAATGTGCTACTAGCCGCTATGCGGGTAATGGTACGTTCCACTGGTTTGCTGAAAGTAGAAACTGAGTACCATAGCTGGAAAATGCTGCTCCAAGGCGGTGGCGTTGTACTGATGGAAGAAGAAGGGCAGGCAATATCCAGCTTTACCCACAAATTTGCCAACCATGGGATTAAATTTGCGCGGCTGCCAGAATGGGATCAAAAACAGTCAAATCGACCGTATTGCTATCCCTTTGTCAACCAAGTATTCAAGCGATATCCAGAACCGACTAAGCTGGTACTAAAAGAGGTATTGAGCGAAAATCTGCTGGCAATGCACTTAGAGGATCGCTTTAGTTTTGTTTGGACACCTACGCCAGAATTTAATACTGATCTACCAATTTGGCAGTTAGCGCTCCTAGAGGGAAATGCCAGTCGTGAAGCCAAGCAATGGCAGCAATTTGAATGTGTGCAACATCCCTATCAAAAAGTACAGCTACTAGATGCCGCAAATATGTTGGCGCGGGTGGGTAATGACAACTTTCCGCTCTTTGCTAGG
>JBBRVV010000227.1:0-4275 GCA_038246525.1 Pseudanabaenales cyanobacterium | reverse complement strand
GGTCATATACCGCAAACTCATCATAAAATACAATTCTTTCTCCGTCCTTCAGTCCTTCAACCTTTTTTTTTAGAGATGACACAAATTCCTGTTGTACTAATGGATCTGCATTCTCATAATCGCGATGTGCTTTTTGATGTGACAAACCTAACTCTCTAAGTATTACGTAGATGCGGCTATCTCGTAAATCCACATCCCATCTCTGTTTGATCACTTCACAAATGATTTTCCCTGTCCAGATCTGTCGATCAACACCATAGTCTGTCGGTTTATTTTCTAACAGCATTCTTTTTAGTTCAACCTTTTGCTCATTGCTTAGCCTCTCTGGCTTGTTTGATTTTATGGCTTGGGTCAGACTGTTTAGTCCGCCTGCACAGTACAGATCAATCCAAGTAATTAAGGTCTGTCTTGCACATCTCAGCTTCACCATTACTTCTTTCCTTGTCTCCCCTTCATGTAAGTATTTGATTGCCTCTAGTCTTTTTCGGATATAAGCCTGTTGATATTGGTAAAATAGTTTCTGCCATATTTCTACGTCAAAAGCCTTTTCTCTTAGTTCCTCTAATCTGTCCATTTTTACGTCCTCTTTTCGCTTTCTTAATGTCTAAGTTTACACTGGGAAGGGAGTATTACTAGAAAGGGACGATCGCTAAACTGGCACATAGTCTAAACAATTGAGAGCTATCTAGGCAATAGAATAGATTCGTGCTAGAGAAGTTATAGGATTATTTGGAGTTTGAGATTATGAATCCAGTGACATTTAAGAAAGATACGCAAGCTTGGGTTTTACAGGTTTGGGTTTCGTTTATCGTCTCAATGACGGCCTGTACCGTAAGTATTTATTACCTTCCTGTGGATAATTACATTAAAGGCTTTACAGGCGTAAGCTTTCTCTATGCAATTAGCTCTAGTTTCACTTTAGCAAAGACAATTCGTGATAAAGAAGAAGTGGGAAGACTCACTGCCCGCATTGACGAAGCAAGAGTAGAGAAGATTCTCTCCGATCATCATCCTTTGAAATAGAAAGGATTAGAGCGTTCGTATCTTAAGAATAAAGGGGTTTAGGGCGTAGCTCCTGTATCGGTTTTTAGTTCTTCAATTTACCAGAGGATCCAAACATTAGTGATTGAGGGGTTCTACCAAAGTAGATTTAAGCAGTATGGTTTAATCGCCAAAAAATCTAAAATTTGTAACCTGGGTGTATTCTGCGACCCATAGATCTGAGTTCATTCCTGCCTCATTGGCAGCAGATTTCAGTCGGCTAAAACTTCTTCTGCTAAACCAAAGGAAAGGGTCATGCCCGCGCCACTTAATCCATTCACAATTGTAACGCCTGGTTCTGGATTTGCTATAAATTCAGTTTCCCCAGGTAGCTTCGCATAGACTCCATTCCAAGTCTCCGTAATTTCAAAAGAAGGGAAACGAGCAAATGTTTTGAGATAGTCTAAGACATACTGATTAATTTCAGCTTTATCAAAAGGAGAAGGATTCAGCCCATACTCATGGGAATCGCCTAAAATCACCTCTCCTTGGGCATTTTGGGAAACTAGCACATGAATGCCCCACAGTGGATATTGGGGAGTTTCTTCTTCAATTCTAGTTTTAAGCGCATCTAGCGATTGACAGTGAGCAAAAGAATTGTAGTGAGTCAGGGTCAAACCTGCACAGAGACAGGGGTTTAGCTTCCAGTTTCCAGGCTGAGCTACGGTTCGCATCATTTGCAGCTTGGTTTTGGTGATATTGCTAGCAGTATAAATTTCTGGATAGAGGGTTTCAAAATCCGAACCACTACAGATGTATAAGCGATCGCAACTCCATTTCTTTCCACCTGCGACAAAGTTGGGATGAGAAACCTCAGTTACTACAGTGCCAAAATGAAATTCTACGCCATACTCCTGTTGCAAAAATCCAGGTAATTTAGCGATCGCTTCTCTTGGGTCTACGGTCATTTCTTGATCGCTCCAAAGTGCGCCTAGTAAGCCTTCCATTACTACCGCTTGGCTTTTAGTTTCTACTTGCTTTGGGGTCAAAATTGTGGCCCCGTAACCAGAGGTAGTGGCGATAAATTCTTCTAGTACATCCATCTCATCTTGGCGATAGGCTAAGTGTAGAGAACCAGAGGGATCTAAGTGAATGCCAGCTTTCGGCGCAACTTCTTGCCAAATACTTTTTGATCGCTTTGCCCGCTCATGTAGCGCACCTGTGGGCTGACCGATCGGCCAAATCATACCAAAGTTGCGGATTGATGCGCCTACAGCCTGGGGATTGCGTTCAAATACTGTTACTTTGAAACCCTTCTTTGCCGCAGCTAGAGCATGGGCTAAGCCTACTATGCCTGCACCTACAATCGCTACTTCTATTTTGTCAGTCATAAATATTTGCCAAGATATTTCTCTTAATTGTAGAAGCCTTTACTTACCAAATCCAGATTTCTTAAGACTTCTTACTGATTCTCTCACCTGGCAGGGTCATTTCATTCTGGTAGAATATTGTCCTAACTTTCGTTAATCAGATTCAATAAGGCTTCAGTAGAGATTTTACCGCTTACGTCTGTTCCTTCAAGTAAACTATCGGCTAAATCACGTTTCTGACTATGTAACTTTACGATTTTCTCTTCAATTGTATCTTTGCCTACTAAGCGATAGATGGTCACAGGACGCATTTGACCAATGCGATGGGCGCGATCGCTTGCCTGATCTTCTACCGAAGGATTCCACCATGGGTCCATATGGATTACATAGTCGGCAGCCGTGAGATTTAGCCCTGTGCCTCCAGCTTTTAAACTGATCAGGAATACATCTCCTTCCCCAGATTGAAACGCATCTACTCTCTTCTTTCGCTCTTTCATCGGTGTACTGCCATCCAAATATTGGTAGCTAATCTTTTGGCTATCGAGATAGTCGCGAATGATATGTAGATGATCAACAAATTGACTAAATACTAAGGCTTTATGCTTATTCTCAAGTAATTCTCCTAAAACTTCGCCAAATAGTTGGAGCTTAGAGCTTGGTAAGAGAATCTCTGGCTTAACTAAACGGCTATTACAGCAAGCCCGCCGTAATTTCATGATCTCTGCCAATACCTGTAGATGTTTCTGTCCTGGTGAGGCATTTATCTCTGTGAGTTTAGCGATCGCATCTCTTCTTAATGCCTCATAAAATACGGTTTCTTCACGACTGAGTTCTACTTGCAAGGTGATTTCAGTGCGTGATGGCAGTTCTTGCAGCACTTGATTTTTGGTGCGGCGGAGAAGAAAGGGTTGAATTAATTTTTTGAGTTGATTGCGGGCTTGTTTGTCTTGCGATCGCTCAATTGGATTGGCAAAACGGGTATTGAAATTCTCTAGTGAACCCAATAAGCCAGGATTGATAAAACGGAAGAGATTCCAAAGTTCGCCCAGATGATTCTCCACAGGTGTGCCTGTAGTGATTAGCTTAAATTTGGCTTGCAGACTCATAGCAGCTTGCGATCGCTTGGTAGCGAAGTTTTTAATTGCCTGAGCCTCATCTAAAACTAGGGTCTGCCACTGCACTTGGGCTAACATTTCTGCGACCTCTTCCTGTTGTAACAACCCATAACTACAAACCACTATATCTAAGGGTTGCAATCCTGATAGAATCTTCTGCCTTGCTTCGGTAGAACCTGCACCGAATTGAATTACATTTAAGGTGGGAGCAAATTTTGCTGCTTCGCTAATCCAATTATTACAAACCGAAGTTGGAGCGATAATCATAGTTGCGCCTTGAGGTGCACGGCTGAGAATTAAAGCCAATGCTTGTAGGGTTTTGCCCAAGCCCATATCATCTGCCAAACAAGCTCCAACCCCCCAATGTGCTAAGCGAGAGAGCCAGTTAAAGCCTTCAATTTGATAATCTCGCAATTCGGCTTGCAAAGTAGAAGGAACTACAGGTTGCAATTCTTTCATCTCTTTCAAGCGTTTGAGATGGTCTTTCCAATGCTTGTCTGCTTTTAGGTTTCCAACTTCATCTACAAATTCTTCTAAACCGATCGCAGCAAGTGGATGGAATCGCACTCCTTTACCATGCACTTCCGAATGTGAGCGCAATTCATCTAAACGTTTACGAAACTCTTGAGTTAATGCTAAAAACTGCCCATCTCCTAATGGCACAAATCGACTAGGAGTTTTAGCCAAAAGCGCCATTAACTGCTGCATATCCAGTACCATCTCATTGTCTAATTTCAATTCTCCTTCGGAAGCAAACCAATCTTTGGAGCGATTAATCGACATCTTAAAATTGCCAATATCTGCCCGAT
>JBBRVV010000226.1:0-4279 GCA_038246525.1 Pseudanabaenales cyanobacterium | reverse complement strand
TGGGAAGTAGCCAGTCTGCCGCTCTGGATCGAAGAGATATTTTAGTTTGCGATCGCTTGAAAAAAACTCTTGCCATTCTTGATATACAAATTCAATCAGCGAACTGGGAATAGGATGATTAGAGAGAATAGCAAAACCAGTCTGCTCTAGAGATTCGGTCAAAAGTCTGTTTGCCTGGGATGAGCGATAATCTATTCTCTCTAGTTCCATACTTTTGATATTTTAGCAGCATCTAAACTTTAATTTTAAGCAGAAGATAACCGAAGCTGATGCCAACCAAGGTTAAACCCATTGGCAAAATCATTGTGTTTGCTAATTCACCCATAATGCTATCCTCTGAGATTAAATTGTTCAAATAGTATAAATTGCCTTGGTCACGATTTACAAGATATTTGGCTATATTTTGCCTAGCTTTATTTTGGCAATAGGATCGCACAACCAAAGGCAAATAATAATATCCCAATCAAATCCCGCCAGTTGCCGTACTCGCTTGCTTCATCCAAAACATAAACCATAGTTGGATTGCAAACGAAGAGATAGAGAACAAAAAGTAGAAGCCAAGTTTGGGAAGTTAGAGCGATCGCTAATAGCACTAGCCGCATAATTTTACTCACTATCTCTGACTTTTCTTTGCCATACATCGCCTGAATTAGATTTCCGCCCGCCAGAGGTTGAACAGGAATTAAGCTCAAAGCCGCAATTAGTAACCCAGTTTTACCAGCACTAATCAGGGGATTCCCAAGGAATAAGGTAAAGTTTTGTTGCAAGAAATTCCAGCCCCAGGAAGATATGTGCGGTAAAAATTCTGCTTGAGTTGAAGATATTTGTCCCCATTTTCCTAGAGCAAGCAAAACTGAAGAGACAAAAATACTAAAAAGAGTAGGGGTGATCGCCAAATCAAATAAAGCTCGACGATGGGGTATTGCAGTCAAATTCCAGCCAAGACCGCCAAAGCTGCCCAACTCTCCAGGCAAAAAAATTGGCAGTGACAGTCGCAATCGATAACGCCTCGCCACCAAATAGCGCACCAATTCTCTTCCAGTAATCAGCATAATCAGCGCCACTGCATAAACTTGATTCAGATTTACTAACAGCCAAGCAGAAAGAATCACAGAGAGAAGTGTGCCGATTAACCGCGATCGCCCCGTTTTAGCAAAAGGAGGAGTTGGGATTAATACAAAAGTTGGTTTTGCCGTAATTTGATCTGAATCTTTATCAGGTAACTGGCGGAATAATACTAAGAAGCGATCACCAAACTTGTTAGATACTTTCTCAATCACACTTTTGTAAGCAATACGCAGATTTACTGGGCGCAGATTGCCGTAACAGATAATTTGATCATTTTGTACTTGTAGCGATCGCAAGCCATAAATGTCTGACTGGAAGCAATTACGAAGATCTGACAACTCAGTTTGAGAGAGAGAAATTAGCTCAACTTTTGATTTGGATTGCGATAAATTTTGTCCGAACCAAGTCAAGAGTAAGAATGCAGGTAGCAGTAAAGATAAATCCATTAAGTTTTTTTATGCAGGAAAGATTCCACTAACGCCACATCATCCGTACTGCCAATAAATAAGGGAGTTCGCTGATGTAACTTGGTAGCCACTGCATCTAAAACCTCGCCTGTTCCAGTAATTGCTCTTCCACCTGCTTGGGTAACCAAAAAACCTAGAGGAGCGGATTCGTAGAGCAATCGCAACTTACCATCTGGATGATTGACAGTACCTGGATAGAGAAACACGCCACCTTGAAACAGAATGCGATGAATATCTGCCACTAACGCACCTGAATATCTAGCCGAATAGCCTGGTTGCTTATGAATATGCTTTACATATTCGCGCATATTCTCTTCCCATTGCCAAAAATTCCCTTCATTAATACTGTAAGTGGAACCATGCTTAGGAATCTGCAAATTCTCTTGGGAAAGAATAAATTCACCCAAACTCGGATCTAAAGTAAATACATGAACTCCTTTGCCAATTGTGTAGACAAACATGGTGCTAGAACCATAGAGAATATAGCCTGCAGCAATTTGTTTGTGTCCAGGTTGCATTAGATCCAAGCCTTCGCCTGATTCGTCATTCCCTTCCTGTTGACGCACTGCAAAAATTGATCCCACTGCTAAATTTGCATCAATATTACTAGAACCATCAATTGGGTCATAGAGCAGAGTATAGCGACCAATTGGGCAATTTTCGGGAATGTAATAAGGCTCTGCCATCTCTTCGGAAGCGAGGCGACAAACTAAACCACTCTTCTCAAAGGCGCGAATAAAAATACGATTGGCATAGAGATCCATCTTCTTTACCTCTTCACCCTGCACATTTATTCCCCCAGTCACACCAAGGGTATCTGCCACCAATCCCGCCTGACTCAAACGCCGTGCGATCATTTTTCCAGCTAAAGCAATCCGACTCATCAATACACTTAAGTCATGGGCTTCAGCCGAAAAATCACCAAATTGCGCCAACACATGATTAGAGAGAGTAATAAAATCTCGATTGAGAATGATTTCTTGGTCAGCGGTCAACTCGATTGAATTTGCCATGATTTTTTGGAGGTAAGTGATAACTAAGCATCATAAGTGGTCGCAGAGCATGAACAGAACATAAGCGAAGCTGCTTGCCCCGCATAGGGAGTTAAACCATTTTCTAAATTGAAGTTTTAGCTTTACTTAGGCACATCACTTAGCCATACCTATTAGTAAATCTACTTAGCGTAGGAGATTAGGGACTCGAGGAGATCGCTTAGTTCATTTTAACCACAAAGATAGGATGAAAGCGATGCGATAGGACTTGAGGGATATTCTCTTTTTTTCATTAAGCCCCCTAATATTTTGATCCTGTGAGAGATTTGCTTAACCAAGGATTCAACTACACCCAAGCCAATTGAGAATCCAGAGATCAGCCATACTCATTTTGATCAATCCTGATTAGTAAGGATTTTTCGAGATGCAGATGAAGGTTGCAGAGCTGCCAGTAACTCAAAAGCTGCTTCGCGCACGGGCACAAAGGCTTCAGTTTGTAAAAGCACTTGACAATATTCGGCGATCGCTTCTTCTTGTTCGAGCGAAAATGAGGATTCCATTGACCTTAACTGTCTTACCGCAATCAAACGTTGTAAATCATTATTTGAGGTTAAATCCAATACCAATTGGTCTAGGGTTGTTTTATTTGCTTGGGCATTTGATTGCAAAAACTGACGTAGGAGCAGTGCAAAACTACCTAAGATTGCTAAAAACTGCACACTCTCACCAAAGCCTAGCCAATAATCGGATTGCGCCTGCCAAATTGCCAAGATTGTATATATCAGCAACATTGAACCGCCACCCACAGCTACAGCGATCACTAATTTTCCGTTTGAGCCGTGAACAAATTGCTTAAACCGAATCCCATTGCGCCGCCAATTCCAAGTTTGAGCGCCATAGATAGTTGACATTGCGCCAATTGCGGTACCAGTCGCCAAAACTAATTGCCAATCTAAACTTAATCCCACTAGCACTAAACCACTCAAGCCAGCGATCGCCATATTTTTGTTCACAGAGCTTTTATGCTCTATCCGCTGCAGTCTGGGAAGCTGCCGAGTCTGAATTTTAAGCTCAGGGTTTGTCATATAGATTTGCCAGAGAGATTAAGGTGAGATTTTGGGAGTTATTTTGTGGCAGCAGATGGATTACTAGGCGCATTACTGGGGATGCTATTAGCGGCCCGGGGGAAGGAGTCTTCCACAAAACCTAGCTCATAGAGTTGCTGATATGCCTGTTGTCCAAGTTCACGGGTGGGCTGTTGGCTACGAATCAGTTGAACCAAAAGCGGAATTGCTAACTCAGGCTGATTTTTTCCCCGATAAGCGATCGCTAATTGATAGGTAGCCACATCCCGCAATTGGGCAGTTTGCAAAGCTTTTTGACGATGGCGATCAGAAATGCGGTTATCAATACCTGAAAAGCTAGAATTCAAATCCTGATAAAAATTAGAAAGTTGATTATAAACTTGACGCGCATCTTGTAGCTTAGTTACGGCTAGGTCATAATTTTGTTGGCTAATGGCGGTCATTGCTTCAGCCACTAAGCGCTCCCCACCTTGAATACTGAATACTGTACGGTTAAGAGCATTGGGTCGAATTTCAGTATCGGGCTTGATGTCTACTCTTGTAGGAGCAGCTTGAGGAATAGGCTTGGTAATTGGCTTTGGCGCAGGAGCAGTCTGAGCAGATACATTGGTAGCGATCGCTAACATTAAACTAGAAGCAAGAAGGCTTACTCCCATTAGAGTAAAAG
>JBBRVV010000225.1:0-4287 GCA_038246525.1 Pseudanabaenales cyanobacterium | reverse complement strand
TTATGATCGAATAGACAAACATCTTGCTAATCAGGCAGCCCAAGCGAAATTGATGGAATATCTGCGAACTAACTCATTAAGCGAAATTGATGGGCGCAAAGTGATCAAGGTGAATGCGATTGATGGTTTTAAGTTTCGATTAGAAGATGGAAGTTGGTTGATGGTGAGATTTAGTGGCACTGAGCCAGTTTTGCGACTTTATTGCGAAGCTGAACAAACCGAGACGGTCAAGAGTATTTTAGATTGGGCAGTAAATTGGATTGATGCTTTAAATCTCTAATATGCTTGGGCTTAAGGCTGTCCAAAAGCTAAAATCTGATTGGAACTAAGGCTAATCTTTGGCACTATAGTTGAGACTAAAGCCGAATCTTCGGTATAGATTGTATCTTCATATTGTCCATTCACCCAAAGGCAAATTGTTATTTGTTGCGACTGAGGATCGATAATCCAATATTCCGCTATGCCTCTTGCCGCATACTCGGTGCGTTTAAAACGATAGTCGCGATCGCGATTCTCTTGTCCTGGTGATACTACTTCAATTACCAAAGCAGGTGCAGGCATATCCCTTGTGATCAGATTGCGAGGATTTTCAACTAGGGCTACCATAGATTCTTCTGTATGTATTACTAAGTCAGGAATACGGGAGGTGGCTCTAAAACCAGATACTTCTATTTCTGTATTGTAGGCAAGCAGCATTAGTGGCACATACTTAGTTAGTTCATAGAGTAAAAACTTGGCAATATTCATGTTTTTAAAGGACTCTGTAGGCATTTCCACTAATTCTCCATTTACTAATTCGTAACGGACATCACTATCGGTTTGATAGATTAAATACTCGTCCAAGGTTAGCAATTTTAAAGATGCAGCTACAGTCATAATTCGTGCCTTCTCTAAGTTCAATAGTGAATTTCTATGGTGTTATTATAAAAAGCTCTAAGTATTCTCATTCAAGCATTAAGGCTGTCCAAAAGCCAAAATCTGATTGGAACTAAGACTAAATTTTGGCACTATAGTTGAGACTAAAGCCGAATCTTCGGTATAAATTGTATCTTCATATTGTCCATTCACCCAAAGGCAAATCGTTATTTGTTGCGACTGAGGATCGATAATCCAATATTCCGCTATGCCCCTTGCCGCATACTCGGTGCGTTTAAAACGATAGTCGCGATCGCGGTTCTCTTGTCCTGGTGATACTACTTCAACTACCAAAGCAGGCACAGGCATATCCCCAGTAATAGTATTTGATGTCTTTCCAACCAATGCGGCATATCCTTCTTCGCTTAAAATGGTCAAATCAGGCAGTCTTACTTTTGCCCGACTTCCACTTACGACAATTTCCAGATCTTTGAGAAAGATGAGTAAAATCGAAATATGCTTCGCTAATTCTAGCAGCAGTAGTTTAGCGATCGCACAGTTTTTAGGTGACTCTGTAGGCATTTCCACTAATTTTCCATTAACCAATTCATAACGGACATCACTATCGGTTTGATAGACTAAATACTCGTCTAAGCTCAGCAATTTTGCAGGTGCAGATACAGTCATGATTTTTGTCTTCTCTGAGTCCTGTGATTAAGTTCTGTGGTGTTATTATAACAAGTCCTAAGTATTCTCATTCAAGCATTATTGATAATTGACTCACAAAGTTTGTTACGGTTTCTATTACTCTTTGGCACTGCTTTTATCTTAGGTGGACTGAATGCCATTGCTGAGAGAACTATTCTTTCTCTGTGGAGTAAGGGGATTTAGTCTGAGCGCTTAATTTTTCTCTATAGTTAAATTCGGCTCTAAGTTAAACTGCAAGTTAAACAGTGAGTTAATATGGCATTAGCATTTACAATAGGACTAATCAACTTTAGCTAAATAAGAAAATGTCAAATTATCAACCTCTAGTTATTGACACCCAATTAGATACTCAGGCTTTGCGGCGATCGCTCCAAAAATCCGAAAACTATCACCGTCGTGGCTTTGGGCATGGGGATGAGGCTGAAACTACCATGAAAACCGAGTATTACAGTAGTTTGGTCCAAACCATTCGCGATCGCGGCTATATTTACATTCAAGCAGAGGTAACGATTCACTTAGCCCAATCTTTTGGCTTTTGTTGGGGTGTAGAGCGGGCAGTGGCAATGGCTTACGAGACGCGGACACAGTTCCCGACCGAAAAAATTTGGATTACGAATGAGATTATTCACAATCCTTTGGTAAATGAACGTCTTAAGGAAATGGAAGTTGAATTTATTCAAGTAGATAATGCGAACAACAAAGATTTTTCTGGTATTCAAAAAGGCGATGTGGTGATTTTACCTGCCTTTGGCGCAAGTGTACAAGAAACTCAATTGCTCAGCAGCCTAGGTTGCACCATTGTCGATACTACTTGTCCTTGGGTCTCAAAAGTCTGGAATCGGGTGGAAAAACACAAAAAGGCGGACTTCACTTCGATCATTCACGGCAAATATAGTCATGAAGAGACGATCGCTACCAGTTCCTATGCCAAACGCTATTTAATTGTGCTGAATATGAAAGAAGCGGAATATGTGGCGAATTATGTTCTGTATGGTGGCGATCGCCAAGAGTTTCTGTCTAAGTTTCAGAATTCTATTTCCCCAGGCTTCGATCCCGATCAAGACCTCATCCAAGTAGGAATTGCCAATCAAACCACTATGCTCAAGGGTGAAACCGAAGCGATCGGCAAGCTCTTTGAGAAAACCATGATGCAGAAATATGGCGTAGAGCATCTAAATCAACATTTTCTCTCATTCAATACCATTTGTGATGCCACTCAAGAGCGTCAAGATGCAATGTTTGAGATTGTGGAAAAGCCCCTAGATTTAATTATTGTAATTGGAGGCTTCAATTCCTCTAATACTACTCACCTCCAAGAAATTGCCGAAGAAAGAGGAATCGCTTCCTATCACATTGACTCAAGCGATCGCTTAATTTCTCAAAATCTAATCGAACATAAACCACTCAACCAAGCAATTACCCAAACTGCTAATTGGTTACCGAAAGGTGAGATCCAAGTGGGCATTACTTCTGGTGCTTCTACTCCAGATCGGGTGGTAGCCGAAACGATTGAACGGATCTTTGAGTTGAAAGAATCTGAGGCAAAATGAATCCTTTTTTAGGCTTAAATTATCAACCGAGAATCGAGCAAGAACTGGGCGATCACTATTACGATCAAGTAGCTGCGGCTGATTTTCCACAACATATTTTGCGCTGGCGTAACGATCAGCTTTTACCTCTGATCGGATTGGATTCTAACCAAGTTAGCGACCAAGATTTTGTGGCGGCATTTGGTAAATTCGAGTCTATTCGTCCACTCTTGGCACTACGCTATCATGGCTATCAGTTTGGCGAATATAATCCCAGACTGGGAGATGGTAGAGGCTTTCTCTATGGGCAAGTACATGGCATTGATGGGAATCTTTATGATTTAGGCACAAAAGGTTCAGGCAAGACTCCCTACTCCCACTCGGCGGATGGTTGCTTAACGCTCAAAGGTGGCGTGAGAGAGGTTTTGGCGGCTGAGGCATTAGATCGCTTGGGAGTAACTACTTCTCGCTGTTTAAGTTTGGTGGAGACAGGAGAACAACTTTGGCGGGGAGATGAGCCTTCTCCTACCAGGTCTGCGGTGATGGTGAGATTTCAGCGATCGCATATTCGCTTTGGCACTTTTGAACGACTACACTTTATTGGCAGAGCCGATCTAGTTGAGAAGCTTTTAGATTGGGTAATTGCCACTTACTACTCCTATTTATTGCCAGAAAATCAAATTGAGTTTGAAAAATTTCACCAAATCGAGAAATCGGTAAAGCAGAGAATTTATGCGCTTTTTTATCGAGAATTAGTGAAAAAAGTAGCGGAACTGACTGCCCAATGGATGAGTGCAGGTTTCTGTCAGGCGGTACTAAATACCGACAATATGGCAATTACCGCCGAAAGCTTTGATTATGGTCCTTACGGATTTATTGAAGCTTATGATCCGAAGTTTACTTCTGCTTACTTTGATCACTATGGTCGTTATTGTTACGCAAATCAACCAGCCGCTTGTCAATGGAATCTGCAAATGCTGCAATTTCCGCTCAAAATGGTAATCGACAATGCAGAATTAGAAGCAGGTTTAGATACTTTTGGCAGGCTTTATCAGACTTTTTATCTAGATAGAATGTTGGCTAGGTTGGGTTTGGAGCGATCATTAAATATAGATCCAGAAGCCTTAATTATTTCGCTTTTGCGATTTCTATTGGTCAGCCAAATTAATTACCATGACTTCTTTATCCAGTTGCG
>JBBRVV010000224.1:0-4290 GCA_038246525.1 Pseudanabaenales cyanobacterium | reverse complement strand
ATCGATTACATCTACATTCAGGCGGCGCAAACTGGCTTCACAGGCGGATTTCACATATGCAGGCGAACCGCTTACGGGGATACCTTGACCAGGTTGCAGGATACCACCCACTTTCCCTAAACCAAATTTAGTGGCAATTATGACCCGATCGCGTTTCCCTTTTAGCGCTTTTCCTAGAAGTTCTTCGTTATGTCCACTACCATAAGCATCAGCAGTATCAAAAAAAGTTACGCCCCAATCTACTGCTTGATCAATAGTGCTAATTGATTCGCGATCGTCAAATTTCCCATAGGTGCCAGACATTCCCATACAGCCTAAGCCTAGCGCCGAAACAATCAATTCTGTGCCGAGTTTTCGAGTTTCCATAGATTTAATTTTCGCACTAATTACAACCTTACTGATTTGGCGATGCTTCTGGCAACATACATTTATCAGAATCACATCCCGCAGGCCCAGACTCAAAGGATTCACCTGCATCATAACGGGCGATCGCTGCATGAAAATCCTCTACTTTTCTCCTAGCTAATACTTCTTTGACTAAGCGATCATAGGTTTGCTTATCAATTGGTTCAAAGGGAAGACGTGGGAAGGTTTGCAAATCATCAAATCGAGCTAGCAAAGCTGCCGAAATATAGCCTTCATCTGCTTGAATTGCCTCAAAGATGCGCGTCCCTAAAGGTTCAATTTCATTCTCTCTCAGTTCAATCGTGGCTGAAGTATTGTGGCAAGTATAATGCTGCTGCACCTGCATATAAAAATCCATTTGAGTCAGCGCTGAGAATTTACTAATATCTACCTGGTCGGCACCTGGCAAATCTGCCCAAGAGACTGCTACAGGAATCTCTACCAACCACTCTGTACATCTAGGATCGAAGGGATCATTTAAGAGATTACCATTCTCATCTTTATCTGCTTGAGAAGGGATCAGATTATAGCCATAGTCAAAACAAGCTAGGGCAACAGGATCATTTTTGCCACAGGTAATACGGCGAATGAAACGCTGCGCTTTGGGCGGATGCCAGCCTGGAGATGCACCAGTCAAGAGAGATTTGGTGCCAGCAGGCTGCACAGTTGTACAACGATTTGGACGTTTGAGATTGTGGCGATCGCAGTATTCCCATACTGTCTGCTCTACTATTTCTCGCCAACCAATCAAATAATCTGCTTCTCTTTGCTTAAATTCAATTCCTTTGGCACTATTTGGGCGACCCTGCTCCATCCATTGCAGCCACTCTACACCAAAAGCATGGACAAAAAAGTCAAATAAACCTGTAAAGGAAACGCCGACAATTGGATCGAGTTCCCTAGAAATGCGATAGCGTGGCTCCTGGAATTTGTGGTTGAGTAATGCAGCAACTGAAATTGCTCCAGCTTTGAAGGCTTCTTCTTGCTCTTCAGAATTGTTGGGATCAAGCTGATTGAGATGTACCTCAGAGAGATTGCAGTGATTATCACACATTAAAATTTCTCCGCAGGGATTCAGACCATATCTGCTTAAGCGATGATCGATTTCCTGATCCGACATGGAATCTGGATTAAGTTGTTTCAACCACGCGATCGCTTTGCTTACATCTTTCTCATAGGCTTTCAGAAATTCTTTTTTAAATTCAGGCGTTGAGAGTAAATCTACATTTGAGCGCGCGATCGCTTCACCAGCCCATTGAATTGCGCCTTCGCCCGAATAATATTGCTTGCGAACTGCCTCAATACATTCTTCTAAAGTTGGTTTGCGATGGAATACTCTAGTGTGATTTGCCATACGCAGCGAGTCTCTATCTGGATCGATTCGCCAATTTCCCTCTGCATCCTGTTGCCACAAATTATCTTTCGCGGTGGCAAAAAGTTGATCATTACTATCGCCCTGGCGCATCCCAGCACTATTGTGAGTGAGAAAACCATCGCAATAAAAACAATGAGCTTCTTCTACTTCAATGTCATAGGTTTGGATGGAATCATAGCTACCAATCTCCTTCACGGTAACTGGAATGTCCAGACAGATTTCGCTTTCCGCGATAAAACGCTCATAGTTAGATTCCACCGTGCGAGCGCCTTGAAAGCCCATCTCGCGCATTTCGCTGTAGGTATAGGCTTCTCTCATCATCTCACCTGGAATGGTAAATCCATACATTTTCAACCCTTCACGGATTTTACCTTTGACCGAATGGGGAGCGATCAAAGAATTGTATCGATCTTTGAATGCGGGGATAGTAAGGTTGTACTTAGTTTGCCATTTGGTGTGGTCTGGACGGGTAATCGTAACTCTACCAGCAATTCCTAAGCTAGATAAAACCGCTCCCACTTCGCGCACAAAGTCATGATAAACAGATGTGATCAAGTGAGGAGGACGACCACCAACTGCACCATCACTATCCATTAAACCTGCTAAATAAGCGGCACGAATATCTATTGAGCCTTGTAGAATAAAGCTCGGAATCCCTAAAGCTACTGAAGGCTGTTTGATATTTTGATAGAAATATTCGGCAAGACGAATAGATGAGCAAACTGATTTTGCCGTATTTTCGCCATTTACGATGCCGTGGCGAGCGGTTAAGCCAAACTGAGATAGAGCATTGTCTAATTTCTCTTGTAACCTTTGACAAAGGCTCGTTTGATTGCTATTCATTGCCCACTCTACTCTGCCATAGGGCTGATCGTGCTTATTTTTTTCCAAGGCAACATAACCATCACCATGGGTAAATCCGATTAACCACGCCACTTCAGGATTTAATTTCGGAATGGTAATTGACTTCGCCGTGCGACTCTGCTCAGGGCGTTGCTCAGTAAAATCAGTTGGCAGATCAGTGAATATTCCTGGAAGAATCTCTGTATTGTGCAGGAGGCGATCGCCTGATTCAAGTGCATTCACGCATTTCCATTGAATTGTTCCTTTTGCATCTTTTAAAACGGCAATCCGATGATTCAGAGTTGCCCTAGGAATAGTGCCATTGGTTTCAATTTCATAAACATCTTGAATTCCTTGATCAAACTTGTTCAAAACTTGGCGGAATCCAATTGGAGTTTGCACGCGATCGCCAATTTGAATATCTTTAATCGGCACAAGTCCTCTGCTAGTATGAATTAGAGCATTTTCAGGCAAGCAGCGTCTAATGTTTCCTGCCACGATGCAATTTGCGGCTTCATCGATCAAAAGACAGCATTCTACTGAGTTCAATTGTCTGCCGATCGCTTTATTCAGAATATTTGCACATCGTTGATAGAGAGTTGGGAGCTTAACTGGATTTGCCATCCCACCAAAGCCTTTGAGCGTCTCACCAGATGGTCGCACATCATCGATATTTACTGAAATAGTAACAGGCAAACTGGGTTCAAATTGAATATCGCTACAGAGTTCTAGAAGTGCTTCGTATGATTTTACCCAGCCTTTGCGACTGTCGCCAACTAGAATTTCTACTTGATTAGCTTGGATTTTGACTTCCGTGGTTTCACGGCGGCGATCGCTTGGAGTTGTGCCAATTTCACCTGTGACCAAAATTTCTAATCGGTTCCGTACTGGAGGTAATTGCGAAATATATTTTGATTCCAACATTGCGCCCGTGCCTGAACCTTGCATTGCCAAGTCCATCATCAAACCGAAGGCGTGCCAGTCAATTACATTGGTGCTAGTGCAGTTATAGCCACCAGAGAAATTTTCGGGCTGATCTAGCCATTTGGTACCACCCACCCACAGCCAACGTCCAGATGTGAGGGTTTTTAGCTGAAGCTGCATTTTGCCAACTAATTCAACCTCTGCATCAGTTAGTTTACCTAGCTTCTTTAAGCCTGTGAGCGTGCGATCGCATACTTCTGCCCAACTTTCACGGTGATCGCCAGCTATTGCTTTAATGCGGCGGCTGTAAGTGCGATAAAAAACGGGATAGGCGGCTGGTGCAGTTTCAGGAAAGTCGGACGCAGTAATGATTTCACTTTCAATTAAGCTTTCCACCGAAAACTTTACCTTTGACAATTCTTGCACCATATTTCTACTACTACCTTTTAATTCTTAGGGATTAGAAATTACTATACGCTATTTACATCTAGCGGTCAAAATTTAATTTTAAGCTAGAGGACACTACCTGTAGATATTAGCTTTGCTCTTCACGTTCAGGATAGCGATCGCTTCTGGAATTACCCTGTTCAATCTTTGGTTACTTTGACAAACATTTCTTAGTTGGATTAATCATGGTGGAGTCGAGGTAGGGTATTGTCCCTAGCCCCTCTCTATTAGCTACTCTCTATTAGCTACTCTCTATTAGCTACTCTCTATTAGCTACTCTCTATTAGCTACTCTCT
>JBBRVV010000223.1:0-4292 GCA_038246525.1 Pseudanabaenales cyanobacterium | reverse complement strand
CACCAGTGCGGGCTGCATCAACCATTGCTTTGATTTCTTCAATATTTGCCTCAGGCTCTTCTTCCCCAGGCTGATTTCCCATCAAGCTCAAAATCCCGTTAGTGGTAGCACTTAAAAACTTAACTATGGGCGCGCCGACTTTGCCTAACCAGTAGATCGGTTGGATCGTCACTAGCGCAGTTTCTTCTGCAAACCTCAGGGCTAGACGTTTTGGCACCAACTCACCGAAGATCAAACTGACCATGGCGATCACAAAGGTAACGGTCACAAAGGAAATGGGTACAGCTAGATCACCTACTAAGGGTTTAAAAAATAACTCGGTAGGCTTTGCCAATTCTGAAGCGGCAGTGGCAGAGGTAAAGAAGCTTGATAATGTAATCCCCACCTGAATTGTGGCAAGAAACTGAGTACTATCAGAAGTGACCCTTAGAACTAACCTCGCTTGCTTTGCTTCCTTTCCGCCTGCCTCCACTAGAGTTCGCATCCGCACATCGCTGGCAGAGACTAAGGCAATTTCGGCAGCCGCAAAAAAGGCATTGACCAAAATCAAACTGGCAATCACAAATAGCTGTAGGGTGAAGCTCTCCATATTTGGTGGACTTTAGAGTAAACGCAAAACCGTTGGGACGCTATGCAGACTGCTTAAGTTACGAATCTCATTGATAGCGTTTTGGAAGTCAGATTCTTGAACTGCTTGGGTGATCACAAATACATTAGCAAAGCTGCCAGGATTATCACTCTTCTGAATTACAGATTTTAGGCTCACTTGATGCTTACCGAAACAAGTGCCTAGCTCACCGATTACGCCAGGCTGTTCGCGCACTACAAATCTTACATAAAACTGGCTGACTGTCTTTTCTATTGGCTGCATTTGGGCATATTGCTGGTGAGCACAACCCATAAGTAGATTAATCTGGCTAGGATTGGCATCGATCGCTGCCACAGTATTGATGATATCTGCCACAATCGCGCTAGCAGTAGCGCCCCCGCCTGCACCTGCACCTGAAAATACTAATTCGCCAATTGGCTCACCACTAATCAAAATGGCGTTGGTTACATTATCGATTTGGGCTAGGGGATGAGATTTGGGGATTAAAGTGGGATGAACTCGCACATCTAAGGGAAAAGAGTCTGGCGATCGCTGTATGTTTCCTTGTGTATTTCCTGGTGCAATAACTTGACTAGATCTTTGGGCAATTCCCAATAATTTGATCACAAAACCCAACTCAGTCGCAACTTGAATATCGGCAGCGGTAATAGAGCGGATTCCCTCACGATGGACTCGATCTAACTTGATCCGATCGCTAAAAGCTAGGCTTGCCAGGATTGCAATCTTATCTGCTGCGTCATAGCCATCAATATCCGCACTTGGATCTGCCTCGGCATAACCCAACTTTTGAGCATCGGCAAGAATTGCTTCAAAATCACCGCCTTCGTGTAGCATTCGGCTCAAAATATAGTTAGTCGTACCGTTGATGATCCCAATTACCGACTTGATCCGATTAGCACCCATGCTCTGCTTCAGGATTTGAATGATCGGGATGCCACCACAAACTGAAGCTTCGAGCATCACATACACGCCATTAGATCTGGCTGCGGTAAAAATTTCATCGCCATAGCGAGCAATTACGGCTTTGTTGGCGGTAACTACATGCTTACCTCTAGCGATCGCTTTCAAGATCAAGCTGCGGGCAGGCTCAAGTCCACCAATCACCTCAACAATTAGATCGATATCGGGATCAGTAACAATTGATTCAAGATTAGTAGTAAAGCATTCAGGTGGAAAGTCTACCTCCCGCTTGGTGCTTAGATTGCGTACCCCAATCCGTTGGATCTGCACCTCGCTGAGAATGGGATGGCGATCTTTGGGGCTGAGAAGAATCTTTGCAATTCCAGTGCCGACAGTTCCGAGTCCTAATAAACCAATTTTGCAAATCACAATTTTTTAGCTAATAGCTGCCCAACAGCATACACTAAATTCACCAGAGAAATTTGCGGGAGACAATTCTGCAAATTTTAGGCTTGAAGTTTAACCGCTAATAATAAGATTTCTGAGTTAAAGCTTCAAAATTTTGGAATTTAATCTTTTACAGTGATAACATTTGTGCATGATTTAAGATATGTCTAAACTGCGCGCAGATTTCATTTAATTCAAATTTAATTCAAGTTTATATTTTGCTGTAATGCCCCACTACTGCCTAAACAATGCAAAACTTACTAGTTGAAAAATCGCTTATTAAACCATCTGATCAATTAACTGAGCATATAGGAAACCCCACAGGCACCATGAGAATCCTCTTAGTAGAAGATGATACGAGACTAGCTGAGCCTCTAGCTGAATTTTTGACTGACCACCGCTACAAAGTGGACACAGTGGATGATGGAGAGCTTGCCTGGGAAAAAATTCAATCCAGCATCTATGAATTAGTGATCCTGGATGTGATTTTACCTAAACTAAATGGTATCGATCTTTGCCGCCGCCTGCGCTCTAGTGGTTATACTATTCCAGTTTTGATGGTTACCGCCCTAGATACCAGCCCAGATAAAGTAGCGGGTTTGGAAGCTGGAGCCGATGACTATGTAGTAAAACCTTTGGATCTGCCCGAACTCTTAGCCCGTATTCGTGCTTTGATGCGGCGCACTGAGCCTTCTTTCTTGACTTTACTCAAGTGGGGCGATCTGCATGTAGACATTGGCACCCATGAAGCAATTTATGCGGGAAACCAAATGCGCTTGACTCCTAAAGAGTTTGGCATCCTAGAATTGCTAGTACGGAATGGACATCAACTGTTACGACGCACGGTAATCATCGAGAATGTTTGGTCTTTGACTGACCCGCCCAGCAACTATACGATCAATGAGAATATCAAGAGCCTACGCGCTAAGCTAAAGGGAGCAAGTGCGCCAGAGGACTTGATTGAGACTATTCATGGCAAAGGCTATCGCCTTAAGCGCTTGGGTTAATTTCTCCCTATCAAATTGCCTCAGGGCTAATTTTCTCAGGGCTTATTGCTTAGATTAATTTATTTGGATTTTTGGGCTTAAATAATGAAAGTAGTAATCAAAGCAGATTTAGCTAAGGTTTTAACTAAAATTTTGATTTCAGGCTTAGTTTTTGGCACAATGCCTGGGGCTTTAATTGGGACTATAGAAAGTCAGGCAGCGATCGCTGCCACGAAATCTCTAATTGCCCCTGCCGAAGCTCTATCTGAGCCAAGCCCCAAACTAAATTCTGAGTCTGCCCCACTCTCAACTCCGTCCCCAGGTTTGGAGTCAGGCTCTTTAGAGTCAAGCTCTTTAGAGTCAAGCTCAGAGGCGGCAACTAATCAGGTATTTGTAAAAGAAAGCCAAAAAACTGAAGCTCAGCCAAGACCAGAAATTTTAATTGAGTCTGCGAATAAGCCTAATCAAGTTACTTCAAAAGAAAATTCAAGTGCAGACCCAAAGCTAGAAACTTCGGTGATTTTGGAGAGTCGTGCCAGTGGCTGTCGGGCAGATGATCGTCAACTAGGAACTGTTCAGGCTAATCTTTGTGACTCGCCGCCAATGGTTAAACCCCAAGCGCCTACCTACACCCAACCTAGTTCCTATGGCAGTTATAGCTTCTCTGGTATTCGAGCCACTGTGCGTCCGCTGGATCGATCGGCTTGGGCTAGAGCTAACTGGACTAAGGTAAATTTACCCTTTAACTTAGCGATCAATTTACCGATTAATTTGCCAAGAAATCTGGGCGATCGCGCTATGACTTTCCCGTTATCAATTCCTGCGGAGATTAGTTCTAGCTTTGGCTATCGGATTCACCCAATTTCTGGAGTTGAGCGCTTTCATCAGGGTACAGATATAGCGGCAGCAGAGGGCACACCAGTTCTAGCAGCATTCAGTGGCAAAGTGGAAATCTCAGGCTGGATGGGTGGTCTAGGCTTAGCGGTGATAATTTCCCATGACGGCGATCGCGAAACCCGCTATGGTCATCTTTCCCTAACTTTTGTCCAGCCAGGGCAGTGGGTAGAACAAGGTACGGTAATTGGGTTTGTGGGCAGCACAGGAATGTCTACGGGGCCACATCTGCACTTTGAACTTTGGCAACAGCAGCTAGGCGAATGGGTAGCCACCGACCCTGCTCCTTACTTGACTTTGGCATTAGTACAGCTCAATCGTTTCATCGCTCAGCAATCTAAACTTAATCCTGCTTAATTGCTAAAGTGGTTCACTATCAGGCACTACTCTGTTTTTGCTCATTGCGTTTGCCCTGATTGCGTTTGCCCTGATTGCGTTTGCCCTGATTGCGTTTG
>JBBRVV010000222.1:0-4302 GCA_038246525.1 Pseudanabaenales cyanobacterium | reverse complement strand
GTGAAAGCTGAATGCCTCTGCCTATGGTTTCAATGATTTGTAACTGCATAGTTTGCAGCACCGACTGTCGATGTTTCAACCAACCACGATGGGTAGTAGCATATTTGGGCGGAAGACGATTGAGCGTATACGCCACCACTTCCACCAGACTAGGGATTTTGGGCTCGCCTACTAGGCTTTCCAATTCATTTTGGGCTGCTCTTACTACAGGAGTTTCAAGGGCATTACGGAAATTTGCCATAAATTCATGCCAGATTAACTTTTATATCTTAGCAAGCTTTTGGAGTTCGCTCAAAACCAGATGATTTTGCCAATTGAAGCAATTAAGACCAGGATGGGCTGCGCCCAAACCCCACTTATTTTTGCCAGGCTAGGCAGCAACAAGATTTTAGCGATCGCAATTTGTAGATTTCGCAGGGTAGAATTTTGCTAAAATACTTTTGATTGGTAATCGATTGGGGTAGGCATGACATTTACCAAGAATCACACTGATCGTTTAGATCAACTTTTTCCAGAGGCGCTACAAATGTGGCAGCTTGAGCTTCTTTATGCAGATCTGGATCAAGTAAGTAACCAAATTTCTAGCAGAGCCTTAAAATCCGCCGAGAAAGCTTGTTTGCGCGGGTTACTCTGTCGCTATCGGCCTGGACAAATTGCCTTCCATCTCAACTGGACATCTGGCACCTTGCGGGTAGAGTTGAATAAAGGTTTGTATCGCTTCATTGAAATCTTAGCAGATCAGCCGCCTAATACGCTGCGTTGGGAAAAAGTGGGAGAGTGGTTAGAGCAAAAAGGATATAAGCGATCGCGTCAAGATCAGCTTCTTAATAATTCTTTCTCTAATATTATTCCTGGTAATTCTCCAGCCAAAGCTCTAAATTCAATTAGCCCTAGTCCAATTAGCGTTAGTCCAATTTGCCAGGTTGACTGGGGGGAAGCACCAGAAGTTCCCTTATTTTTGGGCAGAAAAGAGGAATTAGTCACTCTAAGCCAACAGATTATTTTAGATCGCGCTCGGCTAATTGCCATTTGGGGCATGGGAGGTATTGGTAAAACCGCTCTAGGCGTGAATTTGGTAGAAAGTTTGGAGCGACAGTTTAGTTATGTGGTGTGGCGATCGCTACGGCATTTGCAACCAATTGAGCAATTGATTGCCGATGTTCTAACCACAATTTCAGGCAAAGTTGGAAGAGAAATTTCTAACCTAATTGAAGTTTTAAAGAAACAACACTGTTTAATTATCCTCGATGACTTTGAAGCGATTTTGCAGGAAGGCGAATTAGCTGGAGCCTATCGTCAAGGTTGCGAAGGCTATGGCGAACTTTTAGAAAGAGTCGGACAAGAACGCCACCAAAGCTGTTTAATCTTAATCAGTCGAGAGCAACCGAAAGAAATCGCACTAATGCATGGCGATGATCTGTTAGTTCGTTCTTTCCGTTTGGGTGGTATGCAGCGTCAAGGCGCAAAAGAATTACTGAAGGCGAGGGGATTTAGTGGGAGTGAATCAGGCTTGGACGAACTAGTACAGCAGTATCGAGGCAATCCAGCCGCCTTAAAAATCGTAGCAACTACTATCCATGAAGTATTTAATGGCGACATTTCTGAGTTTCTCAATCAAACCATGTTGGGCATGGGCGACATTCTGCTAAATCTGCTCTACACCCAATTTGAGCGTCTCTCCAAAGTCGAAAAAGATGTCTTATATTGGCTGGCTCTAAAACGTCGTCCTGTGAGCTTAGCTAGTTTGCGCCGTGATCTGAGTTCCTATGCTTCTGGCTCCGAAGCAATTAATGCTTTAGAATCTTTACGTTGGCGATCGCTAATTGAGAAAGTAACCGAAGAGCAACAAGTCTGTTTTATGTTGGAGCCGGTAGTAATGAAATATGTAAACAAGAAGTTTGTAACCGAATGTAGCAGAGAGGTAGAAGTATTGGTAAAGTCGGAGAGTCTACGTCAAATTCGCTTGTTGCGCAGTCATGTACTAGTGGAAGATCATGCACCAGATAGTGTCAGGGCGGTACAGATTCGCTTAACTCTAAAACCACTTAAGGATCGGCTTTCCCTAGCTTTAGCCAATGTGGATTTGAGTCTAGAAGTTTTGGTAAATTCTCTTCCTAAATCGGCAGAATTACTCGGCTATACTGAAGCGAATTTGGCATTACTAGGGCTATGGTAAATTATGAGTATAATCGCAATTGATTTTGGTAATCGAAATACCGCGATCGCCCGTTGGCACATTGCCACCAATCAGCCCGAACTGATCAAGTTGCCTGGGATAAGTTGTCCCTCAACCTATCTCATCCCTTCTTTGCTTTATGTTCAAGATGCCGTTTCTGAAAAATGTCTAATCGGTCAGCAAGTAATTGACCAAGGCAAACTAATTCCTAATGCACGGCTATTTCAACAAACTAAGCGTCATCTTTCGACTCATATAGGCATCAATCCCAAGTTGGATCAAGTGGATGTTTCGCCAGAATTGGCAGGAAATTTCTTTTTAAAGAAGATTATTTCTTTAGTGCGATCACACCAAATCGAAGTATCACAACTGATTTTCACCATGCCGATCCTAGCCCAAGAACGCTATTTGCAATGGCTTCAGGTTTTAGCAAAACAGATTTCTTTCTCTCCTGCCAAAGTTATAGATGAATCAACCGCAGCCGCTTTAGGTTATGCAGTAGCTGAGCCTGGTAGCCTGATCCTGGCGATTGATTTTGGTGCAGGCACAATTGATTTGGCGTTAATTCGTTTACCACGTAATTTTAATTCTGCTTCGCCTTCGGATACTCAAGTGGAAGTGATTGCTAAGGTGGGTGCATTTTTGGGTGGAGAAGAAATAGATCGGTGGTTAGTGGAAGACTACTGCCAAAGAACTAGCCAAAAAAGTAATAGAAGCTTTGAGAAGGCAGAAATTAACTTGCTTTATACCTTGATGGAAAGAATTAAGATCCAATTATCTACCCAGGATCAGGCGGAAGAAGTGCTATTTAATTCTGTAACTTCAGATTGTGAGCAAATACTCTATCAGCGATCGCAACTTGAGCAAATATTGGAGACAAGGGGATTCTATCAAGATTTGCAGAGCCTTTTAGAAGATTTGTTATATCGAGCAAAAACTCGAGGTATTCTCAAAATTGATATTCAACAGGTGGTAATGGTGGGCGGAACTTGTCTAATTCCCTCAGTTCAAGACTATATTGCTAAGTATTTTCGGCGCGATCGCTGTCATAGCTCAGATCCATTTGGCGCAGTGGTTAAAGGCGCACTTCATTTCGCTAAAATGCAGGTTAAAGATACTCTTGTGCATGGCTATGCGCTGCGATATTGGCAAAATCAGCCACCCCAATGGTGTCACCAGTTAATCTTTCCCAAAGGTCAAATTTATCCAACTAAACAGCCTAGGGAAATAATTCTCAGCTGTTCGCAACCACAACAAACCAAAATAGAATTAGTAATTGGCGAAGTTTGTCACTATCACTCTGGATTGCCAGAGATTATTTTGGAAGGCGATCGCTTGGTCACAATTGAGACTGCTCAAAGTCGCTCAGAATTTATCCCCCTAAATCAAACATATCAAATTCCCCTTGATCCACCTGGAACTATCGGCTGCGATCGCTTAAAGTTAAGTTTCCAAATTAATCCGCAAAGGCAGCTATGCTTAAGCGTATTTGATCTGCTCACTCAAAAAATACTGATTAGCGATCGCCCTGTTACTGAGATCTAGAAAGAGATTTAAAGAGAAAGATTCAATAGCGCACCACTCGACAAAGAGTTTCAATTCCCTCAAAAACAGGTTCATACAAAACACCACTACAATCGTAGCCCACGCTAATGCCCAAATCTACCGTGCTACCACCTTCAGGCAAATTTGAAACTAATGCGCCAATTGGCAGACTGACTAGGATATATTGGTTGCCGCGAGGTTGCAAAAATACACTATCCGAATAAATGTAATTGAAGCTAAAAGTGTGATTGGCAAAATTAGGACTAAAATTCCATTGAAATAGGTGTAAGCAATCAGGTAAGAAGGTTGACAAAAAAGATAAGGATAGTAAAGTGAGCGCTATGCAGGTCGTCCAATTCAACCGATTTTTCCAGTTCTCACTAAGATGCCAAGGCAAGGTTGGGGGTACGGTAATTTTCCACCGTGTAGTACAAATGGGGTACCAGGAGATAAGCTTACATGTGATGAATTTCCCTATGGCAGTAGTAAAGAAGGAGGACTGGCAAACTATATACAAGGGAAGGTATCTTTAGCTTTAGTGCCAGAATCCGAACAAAGAGGACGATGTCAAGGTACTAGCT
>JBBRVV010000221.1:0-4355 GCA_038246525.1 Pseudanabaenales cyanobacterium | reverse complement strand
GGAGAGCGATTAGAACCAGCACGGGCGCGACCAGTTCCTTTTTGTCTCCAAGGTTTCCGCCCTCCTCCTCTTACTTCAGCACGAGTCAAAGTGCAGGCGGTTCCTTGTCTAGCATTTGCCAATTGACGAATTAATGCACGATGGACTAATCCACTAGCGCTGGATTCTTTAGCGACTCTGAGGTCAAGGGTAACTTCTCCCACTTGATTCCCCTGCCAGTCTTGTACTACAGGCATATTGTTATCCCTTCTCTATGATTTAATCTGCTTATTCAATCTACTTCTTAACTTTTCCGACTAACTTGGCGGGTACAACATTTACTAAAGCACCAGGTTTGCCAGGGACTGAACCCTTGACTAGAAGCAGATTATTTTCGACATCTACTTGAACCAAGATTAGCTTTTTGATTGTGCAACGATCTCCGCCTAGGCGACCCGCCATGCGCTTACCAGGATATACTCGACCTGGTGTAGTACCAGCACCCGTTGAACCAGGCAAACGGTGATTTTTGGAACCATGCGCCATTGGTCCGCGCTTAAAGTTGTGACGCTTTTGGTATCCAGCAAAACCCTTACCGATGCTAGTGCCGATTACATCTATTTCTTGACCATCGGTAAAAATGTCAACATTAATTTGTTGTCCGAGTTGGTACTCAGAGACATTTTCAATGCGAAATTCACAGAGGTGACGCAATGGAGCAGCACCAGACTTGAGTAAATGTCCAAGTTCGGGATTGGAGAGATACTTATTAACTGTTTTTGGCTCTTTGGTATTAAGTTGACGGGTTGCCGCCTTAACTTCACCGTAGCCCAGCTGAATTGCAGAGTAGCCATCAGTTTGTGGCATTTTTACCTGAGTTACGGTGCATGGTCCCGCTTTGATTACAGTGATGGAAACTGCATTTCCTTCACCGTCAAATATTTGCGTCATGCCAAGCTTAGTGCCGAGAATACCAACAGACATCGGAGTTTCCTTTCGTTAAAATAGAGGTTTTGAATTTGGCAGAAAATTCATTTATTCATCTACTGCTCAGTATTTACTTGTTTGTAAAGTAGCTTTTTAGTTGAAAATTAAATCTCCAAATCACGTTTGAAACTGATGCAAACTCTGAGCTTGAGATAAATCAATTAGAGTTCACTCACATAAAACTTTTTGCATAGGGTCTCATCAAAAGATGTTCCCATCAAAAGAAAGTCCAGGGTTGGAAAAGCTATTGAATATATGAAAGAGATTTTAGAGGTCAGTTCAAGATTTCATTTGAGGATTGAGAGCCTAAATTCAGAATTGGCAACTCAAACATTAATCCCAAATCTACTTCGTAGCAGGACTTGTAGACCTAAGCCTTAGTATCCTTTTTCGCCACAGGAAATCTATAATACACAGATATTAAGATTTTGTCTAGTACTTCTTATTTTTTGGCGGTGCGTTTCTGATTTTGCTTTTCTTTTTCTTTTTCACGCTTGGCTTGATCTTTGGCGGCTTTAGCTTTGGTCTCGGTTTCATGCGCTGCTACACGGGTTTCCTCTTCGCGCTTTTGCAGATAGTAGGCATAGTCGCCATCGTAAATATGCAGTTCGCCATCCCGAAACTCCACGATCTTGGTAGCAATTTGCGAAATGAAGTAACGATCATGGGATACCACGATTACCGTGCCTTCATAGTCACAGAGGGATTGTTCCAGCATTTCCTTGGCGGGAATATCTAGGTGATTGGTTGGCTCATCTAGGATTAAAAAATTGAGTGGCTGTAAAAATAGTTGAGCGATCGCTAGTCGAGCTTTTTCGCCGCCACTGATGTCTTTTACTTTCTTATAGACGGTGTCGCCTGTAAATAGAAATTGTCCCAGCACCGTCCGCACTTCGGTATTGGTGAGGTTGGGAAATTGATCGTGCAGGGTGTCGTAGACAGATTTGGTTAGATCAAGAGCTTCGGCTTGGTTCTGCTCGAAGTAGCCAGCTAAGACATTGTGCCCCAAGGTGATTTCACCTTCGTTGTAGAGTTCATTACCAATAATCATTTTTAGTAAAGTAGATTTACCTGCACCGTTATGCCCCACAAAGGCAACCCGATCTCCTCGCTCTAGAATCAGATTTGCACCCCAAAATAAAATATTGTCGCCATAGGCATGGGTGAGGTTTTTAATCTCAATCGTGACCCGACCACTGCGTGCAGGTGGCGGGAATTTGAATCGCAATCCTTTGACTAAGGTGTCGGGGGCTTCGATCCGTTCAATTTTGTCTAGTTGTTTCTCGCGGCTTTTTGCTTGGGTACTGCGGGTAGCACTGGCACGGAATTTCTCCACAAATGCCTGCTGCTTTTCTAGGTCACGTTGTTGGCGCTCAAAGGCACCGAGTTGGGCATCGCGTAGCTCCGACTTTTGGGTTAAATAACTGCTGTAGTTGCCCAGGTAGGTACTAGATACACCGCGCTCGGTTTCCACAATTTGAGTGCAGAGGCGGTCCAGAAATTCACGGTCATGGGAAACGATTACCATTGGCGTTTTAAGGGATTTGAGATAGTTCTCTAGCCATTCAATCGTTACTAGGTCGAGGTGGTTGGTAGGTTCGTCTAAAAGCAAGAGGTCTGGGGTTTGGAGCAGGATTTTGCCTAAGCCCATCCGCATTTGCCAGCCACCGCTAAATTCATCCACGAAGCGATCGCTATCTCCAGGCACAAAACCTAATTCGGGCAGGATTTTTTCAATTCGACTTTCTAGCTCGTAGCCGTTTAGGGCTTCAAATTTACGCTGAGAGCGGTCTAGTTTTTTGAGTAATGGCTCGTAGTCTTGCTCCGGGGTGAGATGCTCTAATTGGTGGCTAACCTCTGCAAGTTCCTTTTGGGCTTGGTTTGCCTCTTTGAATACCGCCCAAAGCTCTGCCTTGACGTTGCGGCTGGGGTCTACTTCAAATTCTTGGGATAGGTAAGCAATCTTAAAGCTAGTGGGCTTAACTATATTTCCCGCCGTGGGTTCAATTTCGCCAGCGATGATCTTTAGTTGAGTGGATTTGCCTGCGCCATTTACACCGACTAAGCCGATCCGATCGCCTGTTTTGACTTCCCAGTTGATGTCTTTGAGAACTTCGCCGGTGGTGTAGATTTTCTGGATATGCTCAAGACGTAGCATGGGGTGGGTGGGTGGGTCAAGGTGTACGACTTAGCCTAACATTTTTCAGGATCAAAAAGTTTCAGTTGCAGGGTGAAGGTGCTGCCCTGATTGACTTTACTGGTTACTAGAATTTTTCCTTGCATTTTTTCTACCAAGTCCTGAGCGATCGCTAAGCCCAGCCCTGTACCAGCAATTTTGCCCCCTGCTTGGATGCCACGAAAATGCCGTTGAAACAAATTGGTTAGGTCTTGAGTGGGAATACCGCAGCCTGTATCTCTAACTTGAATTTCTAGAATTTCAGGCTGGATCTGGATAGTGAGTTTGACCACTCCAGGCGAGGGTGTATATTTCAGCGCATTATCTAGCAGATTGACGATCACTTCCCGCAGGGCGTGGCGATTGGCTGAAACTGGCGGCAGGTCTGTAGGAACTTGGGTTTGAAATAGAAGATCTCGATCAGCAGCGATCGCACTAGTGGAGGAGATTAAAGGCTCTAGCAGATCATTTAAGTCTATCGGCGATAACTCCATTGCGCCAGTGAGTAAAAGTGGGCTTTGGGCAGCTTCGAGTAAGGTTATATTAAATTCATTTGGCTCGGCGGTTTGCAGCAGTTCTTGAAGGTGAATCGTTTCGCGCAGAATGCCAGTTACAAAGGATTGGTTGGGATCATCAGATATTAAGCGACGGCGAATTAGTTGAGTAAAAGTACGAATTGCAGTGAGGGGATTGCGTAATTGGTGGAGCAGCGAAGCAATAAAACTCTGTTGCTGCATTTGTTGAGTGTGATAAGACATTTCTAACCATTGACTACGGCGTTCAATCCCACAAGCGATCGCTAAGGTATTTGCCACCTGTTGAATTTGCGACTGCTCAAGTTCTGTCCATTCCCGATCATCTCTCCCCGTCATTAAAAAGCCCAAAATTTGCTGCTCGTAAAGCAGGGGAATTACTAAACGGCTGGATTTAGTCAGGGCTTGGCGATCGCTAGAGGGTAAGGCGAGGGGATAGTCTTGGCTAAGTCGATTGGGAGCATTTTCAGGAAAGGCAGCTACCTCGATTAGATTAGGAGGTGCACCCGCAGGTAATTCTTCTGCCAAATACATCACACTTGACCCTGCACCAAGGCTTTGAGTTAGGAGATTAATTTGCGATCGCGCTAAAGCTACAAGATCGGGGCTGGCATTGGGCATAGGTGAACTTAGAAATCTAAGGGAAGTTTAGGGAAAATTTAGAATGCTAAGGTGCAGAG
>JBBRVV010000220.1:0-4359 GCA_038246525.1 Pseudanabaenales cyanobacterium | reverse complement strand
TAGAGCATTGATCGGGATCGAGGTAGGCTGGGGATCAAGATTTACGAGGGTGTGAATTAATTCCAACCGATCGCTTTCCGATTCACCGATCCCCAAAATTCCGCCACAACAGACTTCGATTCCAGCAGCAGCTACATTTTTTATGGTTTCTAAGCGATCGCGATAAGTACGGGTAGTAATAATTTCTGCATAAAAATTTTCTGAAGTATCAAGGTTATGGTTATAGGCTTTCAAACCCGCCTCAGCTAATTTTTGGGCTTGATCGGGTTGCAGCATTCCCAAGGTGACACAGGCTTCCATTCCCATGCTAGATACGCCGCGCACCATTTCCAATACCTGCTCAAATTCTGCCCCCTGGGGTGCTTGTCGCCAAGCTGCTCCCATACATAAGCGGGTAGACCCATTTGCTTTTGCCAATTTTGCTTGTTCTAACACCTCATCCACCGAAATTAGCGGATAAGACTCAACTTCAGTTTGATAACGAGCGCTTTGAGCACAGTATTTACAATCCTCTGGGCAACGACCAGACTTGATATTTGACAGGGTACATAGCTGCACTTGATTGGCTTGCTGATACTGCCGATGCACAGTTTGGGCTTCAAATACTAAAGTGAGGAGAGGTTGGCTATAGATTTGATGAACTCGATCTAAAGAAACAGAAGGATTAGGCATAGATTAAACTACAAGAAGAAGCTGTTAAATCGTCGCGTATGAAATGTAAAAAATGAACACACCCTTGGTAATTGGTGCATTAATCGTCTCGGTTCTGTTAATGTTTTGGCTATTTAGCGTCGTAAAAGCTACTTTCAAAGCCGCGTTTTTTATTGCTGTGATAATTTTTGCACTTCAGATTCTCACTGGAGTAGGTCCTCAACAGGTTTGGGCAGAAGTATTCAAGATTTTTAGTGGCTTTTCCAGATGGCTACAAAATTGGGGCGGAAAAGCTAAACCACCCTCTGGTTTTGTCTCAGGTTTTTCCTTAGACTCTCTTCCAGGTTTTCTAGAGCTTTTTTTAATAATGGTGAGCTAAATCTGAGCTAAATCTGAGCTAAATCTGAGCTAAATCTGAGCTAACCGCCAGCGATCGCTGGAATAATGCTTACTTCATCACCATCTTGGAGCGCAGTACTCTGCCCATCTAAGAAGCGAATATCTTCGCTATTTACATAAAAATTGACAAAACGGCGTAAATTTCCCTGATCATCACAAATGCGAGCTTTGATTCCAGGACAGTGAGTTTCCAAAGAATCAAGCATTTCCTGCACGGTGCTGCCATCACATTCAATTGTGGCTTGGTTGCGGGTCAACTGTTGTAAGGGGGTGGGGATCAATACTTTGACAGCCATGATTTTCCGAAATATTTTGAAATTGTTCTTACCTATTCTGCCATAGGTGGATTTTAGACGGCACAACTAGACATCATTCTTAGCGATCGCAATTGTTCTTTAGCTTTTTTCTCGATCGCGATCGCTTTATTTAGCTCATTTTGCTTTTGTTTTAGTTGTTGATCAATCTTCGCCAAGTCAGACTTTGATCCTGCCCCTTCAGCTACTAAAGTTTGGATTTGCTTTTGGCGCTGTTGAGTTTGGCGCAACTGACTTTTGGCGGAAACCGTTTCTAGCTGGGTCTGCTTGTGACTAGATTCGGCTTTGGCAATGTACCCCAAGCAAGTTTCTTGACTCTGCCCCAGACTAGGAGATGAACTAATAATTAAGAGCGTAAATAATACTGAGGCTAAGTAATCTAGGTAATAAGTTGGACGCATAGTTCTAGATCTCAATTTTTAGTCTTAATTCCTATCCTAAGTTTAAGATATTTAGCCTAAGACCTTTTCCCAGGGTTATGTTTAATTTCTCCACCTTTAATTTCTCTACCTTTAGATAGCCCGTAACTATACCTTTGAGGGAGTAAATACGGTTTCTGAATTGCTAAATTATTGGCAAAGCAAACACAGATTACTAAGAGTTATATCCTATGGCAAATAATAGAGTAGATAATGAATATCCCTTCGGTAGTGGACTTCCGATTCTTAGAAGTACTTTTGGCAATATTCTACTGGCAATTGTGTTCGTAGTTCCACCATTAGTAGCTTTTTCTTATTATATTTACACTCATCCATAATTCCCTAACTAATCCAATTAATCAGACAGTAAAATCACAAAAAGAGTTATGAAATACCTTAAATCTATATTCTCTCAATTAGTCGCTGCCTTTTCATTAGCACTTATCATTTTCTTGTCCTCACCATTTATACCTTCTCTTACCTTAGTGGCAGAAGCTAATCAAGTTAAATTAAAAACAGTTGAACAGATTGATCAATTCTATGATGCTACTCACAATCTTCAACCTTCAGACCCCAATGCAGTTGAGAAGGGACTAAACATAGCCGAAGACCGAGGTAACGCAGAGAGACCAATTGGTGAGACTGGCTTGAAGAATATCAAGCAATTGGGTAAGAATATTCCCGAAACGGCAAAGGAAGTGCGTGAGAACTTTGGACTTAATCGTTAATATTCAATGGCTTTAAGTTATTTGCTTAGTTTGCGCTGCCGCGATCGCTGAGGATTTGGATCATCTAGTTACACAATCTAATGCCCAAGACCATCTCCAGCCAGGAGAAGTACTAGGGAAGTATCCTTAAAGGTGACTACTACAATCACAGGCTCAAAAGATAAGAAAATCTGGATTTTGGGCAAGGGTTGCGGTTATCACGCTAGTATCAGTTCTATGGGAGTAAGAGCCAACATAGGCGACCCCAAAATCACCCAGAATTGATCAAGGACTGAACAAATATATGGAAAAACAGAGCTTTGGATTGATTGGCTTAGCCGTGATGGGAGAAAATCTGGCGCTAAATATTGAGCGAAATGGTTTCTCAATCACTGTATATAACCGTAGCCGTGAAAAAACTGATAACTTCATGGCAACCCGCGCCCAAGGGAAAAATGTGAAGCCCACCTTTAGCATTCCAGAATTTGTGGAATCACTGGCAACGCCGCGTAAAATTTTGATCATGGTCAAGGCTGGGCTACCTGTAGATGCGGTAATTGAAGAGTTAAAACCGCTACTTTCCCCAGGTGATATTATTATCGACGGCGGCAACTCTCACTTTCCTGACACTGATCGCCGAACTCTCCAACTGGAGGCAGCCAACCTCAAGTTTATTGGCATGGGTGTGAGTGGTGGTGAAGAAGGAGCCTTGAATGGGCCAAGTATGATGCCTGGCGGACAGCTTTCTGCCTACAAAGAAATTGAAGCGATCGTCACCAAGATATCTGCCCAGGTGGAAGATGGACCCTGTGTTACCTATATTGGCAAGGGCAGTGCTGGTCACTATGTAAAAATGGTACACAACGGCATTGAATACGGCGATATGCAGCTAATTGCTGAAGCCTATGATTTGCTTAAGACTGGTTTAGGTATGGAAGCGCCTGAATTGCACCAGACTTTTAAGGCTTGGAACCAAACTGAACTCTCTTCTTTTCTGATTGAAATCACTGCTGATATCTTCACCAAGCATGATCCTGAGACGGGCAAGCCCTTAGTGGATCTGATTGTGGATGCGGCGGGACAGAAAGGCACAGGTAAATGGACGGTGGAAAGTGCTTTCAATTTGGGGATTCCGATTCCGACCATGATTGCAGCGGTAACTGCGCGGGTGATTTCTTCTTACAAACAAGAAAGGGTAGAAGCTTCGCAAATCTTGGTATCTAAGGCTTTGGGTAAATATGCAGGCGATCGCCAAGTATTCATAGATGCTGTGCGGGATGCGCTTTATTGCTCCAAAATCTGCTCCTATGCCCAAGGGATGGCTCTACTAGGTCGAGCCTCTAAGGAATACGACTATGGTTTGAATCTAGCAGAAATCGCCAGGATTTGGAAAGGCGGCTGTATTATTCGGGCGGGCTTCTTGGACAAGATCAAATTGGCATATCAACGCAATCCTGATTTAGCTAATTTGTTGATCGATTCTGACTTCACTCAAACTGTTCTATCGAAGGAAAATGCATGGCGTTTAGTAGTTTCTGAAGCCGCAAAATTGGGAATTCCAATTCCAGCTTTCAGTGCATCTCTAGACTATTTTGACAGCTATCGTTCTGCCCGCTTGCCTCAAAACCTGACCCAAGCTCAGCGCGATTACTTTGGGGCTCATACCTATGCTCGTCTAGACAAAGAGGGAATGTTCCATACTGAGTGGACAGAATAATTTAGGCTTTTTCTCTTTAATTTTATTATTGGTGGGGTTAATTCCCCACTTTTTTTAGTAAATTAGATTAGAATGGATTCTTACTGAGTATTCAGATCAAATGTATGTTGAATAATACATAATCATTATTTTAAGTTATTTTATTCTAGCTG
>JBBRVV010000219.1:0-4370 GCA_038246525.1 Pseudanabaenales cyanobacterium | reverse complement strand
CCTTTACCGAATATTTTTGCCTTAGCCCGTAATTTAGCCCTCAATTTATATCGTGACTATGAGTTTGATAATATGGCACAAGCTCAACGTAGGGCTGGACAAGGCTTAAAGTTACTCAAATCTCTCTTTAGAATGAAATAATCCTGGTACGCTTTCGACTTTGGCTGTAGCAATTAGGGAATGGAAAATGAAGTTCATAATTAATTAATTTTTAGTTTATTTCACCATAATCGGTTTAGTCAGAAGTCCTTGAAATCCACGATTCTGGAGACTGATTGAGCTATAGTTACCATAAAATTCCCGACATTGATTGCGAAAGAAGAGGATGCCTTTGCCTTGGGTTTTTGGCTTGCCACGCTCAGCTATTTCTGTCCAACTAAAGTCTAGGGTATCGCCATTTAACTCGCCTTCAATTTTACCCTTAACCATGCCGCGATCAATGTTTTCATAGCTAAGAGTAGCGATCGCTTTATGAGAATTAGGCTTTTCTAAAAAACTTATTTCGCCAAGATTAGTTTGCCAAAGTCCATTAATTTTTCGAGCGCAGTTGATCGCACTAGCATTAGGACGAGTAATTGCTGCATAGGCAAGCAGCGCAGTCGAGAAGATGATCGCCAAAAGCAGCCAGTCAAAAATTGGAGCCTTGCGAAGCGAGCGAATCAAGCGCAGTTTTAAGCTCTTTAGCCTTGCCCGAATATTAAATCGGAAATTAAGTTTGAGATTAAATTGGTGACTAGTTCGGCTTGATGTTCGCAACGGTTTGGAAATTTTTATGCCGAAAAGCACAACCGCCCGCAAACAAAATCTAACTACTTCGATCAGCAAGCGCCAAAACCACTGCCAAATATTTTTCAGCCAAATTGTCAACGGACTCCATGACCGACTTAAACTAGAAATAAGCGGCGATCGCTGGTTTCCTTTTTGAAGTTGGCGACGTAGTCGATATTTGTCTCTTCTTTTGCCTAAAGGTGATTTGGACAAGCTAGTTTAGCTGGCAAAGGTGATCGCTCGTGGTTTAATTTATCACATCTTCTAGTTAGGATCTTAAATGTCAGAAATTCAACAATTATTTAATCGGATTGCACCCAACTATGATCGCCTAAATGATTGGTTGAGCTTGGGACAACATCGAATTTGGAAAAAAATGGCGATTAAGTGGTGTATGCCCCAACCTGGACAAAGGTTTTTGGATTTATGCTGTGGTAGCGGTGATCTGGCTTTGCTTTTAGCTCCTTCACTATATCCGAATGGCAAAGTAGTGGGAATTGATTTTGCTGAAGAAACCCTAGCGATCGCTTCTCAACGGACTAAATCTCTTCCCCAATATTTACAATCTTCGATCAGTTGGCAAAAAGATGACGTTTTGGCACTCAAGCTCGAAAACCAAAGCTTTGATGGCGCAATCATGGCTTATGGACTGCGAAATGTAATTGATATTCCTAAATGTCTTCAAGAATTACACCGTGTGCTTAAACCTGGAGCTACGGCAGCGATTTTAGACTTCCATCGACCCAATACCGAAGTTGCAGCAAATTTTCAAGCCTGGTATTTAGCAAATGTAGTAGTTCGTCTAGCGGTCAGCCTGAACATCGGTGCGGAATATGCCTATATTTCGCCTAGCCTAGAGAAATTTCCTAGAGGCAGAGAACAAGAAAATTTAGCGATCGCCGCAGGTTTTTCGCAAGCAAAGCATTACCCATTTTTAGCAGGAATGATGGGAATCTTATTGTTAAAATCCTGATTATAGATTTATCGCCATTTAGGATGGGAGTAGAATAAAGAAAAATGCTCCGCAAGCGATCGTCAACAGCAAGTAGTAAAGTATATTAAAAAATAGGATCAAATAATGTGGAAAATATGAATTCTAAATTTACAACTACGTTTCTTTCTTCGCAATTTATGGGCATTTCATCGGGTATAACCAATAATCTGAATAGTGCCTCAATTGAAGAAGATTTCGGGATGAAGCTAATTGAGAATATCCTCAACCAAATTATATCTCTTGATCAAAATATTGTTGAACATCAACTAAGTACCGAAGAAATCAAAGTGGATACTAGAAAAATATTAGAAACCCTTGAGAATATTTAGATGTGGAAGCAGTTTTATGAGTTTGCGAAACAAGTCCTGACTTTGAAACAAGAGGTAGCCAAAAATAGTAAAGATATAGAAGAACTCCGAAAGGATTTCAGAAAACTCACAACTATTGTGAAACGTCTATCTGATAATCTTGAGCGCGAACACGAGAAAAATGCCCATCAGCAAGAAAAGTTAGGACTGCGATTAGAGAACGCTTTATTAAAGCTGGAGCGTCGGATACTATTGGGTGATAAAGAATCTAGGCGATCAATTGAAGATGAGCAGAGCTAAAGTTACTTAGAATTTCATAAACTTTTTGCTCTCTTATGAATATACATAATGAATATACCTAACTCCTTCTCTTCTATTTTGGGTCAATCCCAAGCAATCACTCTCCTACAGGCAGGATTAAAGCGAGATCGGGTTGCGCCAGCCTATCTTTTCTACGGTGCGCCTGGAGTGGGTAGAAAATTAACCGCGAAAGCCTTTATTCAAGCATTGTTTCAGCGTAGTGAACTGAATCATCCTGACCTTTTATGGATAGAACCAACCTATTTAGAGAAAGGGAAAATGCTCACCGTAACTGAAGCGATCGCCGCAGGCTTACAACGTCGGGCAGCACCGCAAGTAAGATTAGAACAGATTCGGCAATTAACTGATTTCCTCAACCATTCCCCTGTGAGAAGCGATCGCTTAGTGATTGTGATAGAAGCAGCAGAGACAATGGCAGAAGCAGCGGCGAATGGATTGCTCAAAACCCTGGAAGAACCTGGGAACGCTACAATCATTTTGATTACACCGACGCTTACTTCTCTTCTTCCCACCCTAATTTCTCGCTGCCAATCGATTCCATTTCGACGTTTATCTAACGAGGATTTGGCTACTGTTTTGAAAATAGCAGGATATGAGAATTTACCCCAAGAGATTTTGGCTTTGGCTCAAGGATCACCAGGTGCAGCGATTAATGCTTATTCTCAGTATCAAGCGATCGCTCCAGAATTGCGTCAGGCCTTAGAAAAATTACCGCGATCGCCGCGACAGGCCCTAACTTTGGCAAAACAAGTAAGTAAAGATTTAGATTTTGAAGTACAAATTTGGCTTTTAGATTTTTTGCAACAGAGTCTTTGGCGATCGCATGCTAATTCTCAGATTCTCACCAGACTAGAGCAAGCAGCCAAACAACTTCAAGGCTACGTGCAACCTAGATTAGTATGGGAAGTTTTATTGCTAGATTTAATAGCTTAAATTACACCAGCTTGAAAGATTTGATTTGCGGTGAGATTCAATTCAGGCAAGAGTTGAGAATTTAAGCGATCGCTATTTTGGAATTTACTAATCTTATATTCGCCATCGACTAAATTACAAATTAGAATAGTAGGCTGTTTGGGATCGCCGATAAAATTGCGCCCACCCAATGCTGCATAATCGATTAACCAATACTCTAAAATTCCTATTTCTTCATAATCTGCATATTTTAGAGATAATAATCATCCCGCCAATTAGTGGAAACAATTTCAATTGCCAAAGGAATCGATAGACCAGAGCTAAGAATTGATTCTTTCTGCCATAATTTTTCGTTAGCTAAATTAGCCCGATTGATCACCAATATATCTGGCAAATAACCAGAATCTTTAGATTCAGGTCTGACGATCGCTTGGTTGGGAATACCATAGGGTAAGCCTAAACGCTTCATTTCAAATGAAATTTCTACACTCAAAAAGCCCTTTATTTCTTCATGTTCGCCAACTGGTTGAGCTATTTCAGTCACATTTCCATTATGTAGTTCGTAGCGCACAGCGTCACTTTCAGGCAGACAATCAACAAATTCAGCAAAGGTAGTGGTTTTGGTCAGGGTTTGGCGCATATTCCTCTAGCTATCTATTTATTTATTTGAGGTTTAGATAGTATTTAGATTTTATCAGAGTGTAAAAGCATTCTCTAAATAAGTCTTTAGGCATAACGAATTAGTTCGATGAGAAACTAAAGCCACATCAAATCGACAATTAAAATGATCGAATTGCGGCTGATGTTCTCCTAAAAAAGCCCGAGCAGCTTGCCAAAGTTTTCCTTGTTTTTTTGGGGTGATCGAAAGTAAGCCGTCTTCATCCCAATTGCCAGCGCTACGAGTTTTTACTTCCACAAAGATCAAATTAGAGCGATCGCTTGCCACAACATCTAAATCACTCCAGCGACAATTCCAACGCTGCGCTAAAATTTGCCAGCCTTTTTCGCTAAGATAATTTGCAACTAAATTCTCGCCTTTTTCACCAAGTGAAGTCATAAGTATCAGG
>JBBRVV010000218.1:0-4372 GCA_038246525.1 Pseudanabaenales cyanobacterium | reverse complement strand
GTTGCCTCCAATTTCTGCACTAAGGGCGTAAGGCGCTCTACTATCTGGCTGGTGAGTTCTTGGACTTGCAGTTCCCGCTGCTGTTGGAGCCGCTTTTGTTCTAGCTCTGCCTTTGCCTGGAGCAATAAATCACTGACTGAGGCTTCTAACTCATCTATTTCTGACATATATTATTTGTATAACTTAATATTTATTTTTGTAGCTTAGCAATTGCACCTAATTTAGCTTGAATTTAGCTTGGGCACAGATTGGTAATATATCATTGTGCTCTCACCCTAGCAGATCTGGCATAGTTAAAAAAATCCTGGGCGAGTAGCGATCGCTAAAATAGCTTTTATATTAGGTTTGATCAAGTTCTAGTGCAAAATTTTAGAGAGAAATTGTTGGGCACGATCTGAACGGGGGCTACCAAAAAAATCGGCTTTATCCGCATCTTCTACAATGGTGCCGTGATCCATAAAAATCACCCGATTTGCTACTTTCTTAGCGAAGCCCATTTCATGGGTGACCACCATCATCGTCATCCCTTCCTTTGCAAGCTCCACCATCACATCTAGTACTTCGTTGACCATTTCTGGATCAAGGGCAGAAGTCGGTTCATCAAATAGCATCACGATTGGATCCATTGCCAAGGCACGGGCGATCGCTACCCGTTGTTGTTGCCCGCCAGAGAGTTGCCCAGGAAATTTCTGAGCTTGAGAAGCTAATCCTACCCGTTCTAAGAGTTGGTTTGCCTTAGCGATCGCTTCTGATTTACTGCGCTTTAGCACTTGAATTGGCGCAATCGTCAGATTTTGGATAATTGAGAGGTGGGGAAATAGTTCGAAATGCTGGAATACCATGCCGACCCGCGATCGCAGTTTAGACAGATTGGTTTTTGCTGCACCGACTGAGATGCCATCCACTAATACATTGCCTTTTTGAAAAGGTTCTAAACCATTTACACATTTAATCAAAGTGGATTTGCCTGAACCAGAAGGACCACAAACCACTACCACATCTCCTTTTTTGACTTGGGTAGTGCAGTCATTCAAGACCTGAAACTTGCCATACCATTTGGATACATTTTCTAAGGCAATCATTAATTTATCTCAACTAACTATTAGGGAATTACTAAATTTTAAGCGCTATCTCTAAACTCGAACTTCGCTCAGGCAATACTGATTTTTGCTTGAAGAGATCGCACCAAGCGAGAAAGACAAAAACTAATCACAAAGTAGATTAAGGCCGCAAAACAATACATTTCTACTAGACGACTATCCCGTTGGGCGATTTTGGCGGCGGCTCCCAAGAAATCTGTCACCGAAATTACATAAACTAGGGAAGTATCTTGAAACAGTACGATTGTTTGAGAAAGCAGCAGCGGGATCATATTCCGAAAAGCTTGGGGCAGAATCACATAACGCATCTGTTGAAAGTAATTCAGTCCCAATGCTCTGCCTGCTGACATTTGTCCCAGGGGAATAGATTGAATCCCAGCCCGAATAATCTCACAGTAGAAAGCAATCTCAAATAGAGTGAAACTAACTAAAGCAGTTCGCTCTGCGCCAATCGGAATCGGTAGAGGAGAATTAGTAATCCATTGAGCGATTAACGGAACTAAGAAGTAGAACCAAAAGATCACCAATACCAGAGGAATAGAACGCATCAAATTCACATAGGCAGATGCAACTAGAGAAACTAGACCAATTTTGGATAGTCTTGCCATTGCCAAGATCGTGCCAAAGAAAATTCCACCCGCCATGCCAGTCAAAGTGAGGATCAGCGTATACTGCATGCCAATCCATAAGTATGGAAGCGATCGCTGGATTACACCAAAATCAAAATCCCCCATTATTTACCACCACTGATATAACCAGGCACCTTAGACTTCCATTCGATCAATGCCATCAAGCGATTTGCCGCAAAACAGATGATCACATAGAGCAGCGTCGCCACCGTGAAAGTTTCAAAGCCGTTATAGGTATACTCATTCATTTGTCTGGCTTGGGCAGTAAGTTCCAGCATCCCAATTGTGAGGGCAACAGATGAGTTCTTGATCACGTTCATAAATTCGCTGGTGAGCGGCGGAATGATTATCCTAAATCCCATCGGCAAAAGTACATAGCGATAAACTTGAGGCAGCGTAAATCCCATCGCCAAGCCTGCCAGAGTTTGACCTTTGGGTAAAGTTAAAATTCCCGCTTTTACTTGTTCGGCAATCCGAGAGGAAGTGAAAAAGCCAAGACTGATCACCGCCGTAGAAAACTCTGGTAAAGGAAGACTTTGTTTCAGCCAATTTCCCGCAAATTCGGGTAAAACCTCTGGCAAGACAAAGAACCACAAAAACATCTGCACAATTAGCGGAATATCTCTGAAGATCTCTACATAGGCATCACCTGCGATCGCTAACCACTTAATTGGCGTAGTGCGAATTACTCCTACCAGTGAGCCAAATATTAGCGCCAGTACCCAGGCACAGAGCGAAACAGAGATCGTCCATCCCAGCCCAGCCAGCATCCATTCGTAATATTTAGCCCCACCAGTCTCAACTTCTTCAAAAAATATGCCCCAGTTCCAGTTGTATCCTGCCATGCTTACGCCTAATAGTCCTTAACTGAGTGCTTTAGAATTATACATTTGGATTTAGACACCCTTAGACTTAGACACCTTTGTCAGTAGGATTTTTGAAGGCATCCTTGAGACTAGGGCTAATAGGCAAATTCATATTCACCCCAGCAGGCGGGATGGGCTTGGTAAACCACTTGCTGTAGATAGTCTCAATTGAGCCAGTTTTCATCATGGAAGTTAAGGTATCGTCCACCAACTTCTTAAACTGGGGATCATCTTTACGCAGCATGATTGCATAGGGTTCTACGGATAGCGCTGGCCCAACGATCGCGAAGTTTTTAGGATTCTTTGATCTGGCAATTAAACCAGCTAGAAGCACGTCATCCATCACAAATGCAACCGCCCTTCCTGACTCTAGGGTTAAGAAGGATTCAGCATGATCTTTACCATATAGATTCTTGACATCAATCTTTTTGCCTTGTTCAGTTTGCTTGATGTAGCGATCGCTTGTCGTACCAGTTGTCGTGACTACAGACTTGCCATCTAGATCATTTAATGTATTGATGCCAGAGTTGGCTTTCACCGCCATCCGTACCGCGGTAATGTAGTAGGCAACGCTAAATCCTACCTGTTCTTGGCGCTTAACCGTGTTGGTGGTAGAGCCGCATTCCAGATCAATTGTGCCATTCACTAACAGCGGGATTCTTGTCTGTGAAGTAACAGGCGTCATCTTCACTTCTAAGTTAGGCAGATTCAAGCGTTTTTTTACATTGTCCGCCACCCTAGTACATAGGTCGATGGCGTAACCAATCGGTTTCTGTTGATCATCTAAGTAGGAGAAAGGAATGGAAGACTCACGCACGCCAATTGTCAGCAACCCTGTATCCTTAACTTTTTTTAAGGTACCCGCTAGGTCTTGGGCTTGAGCAATATTTACCAAAGTTGTACTAGCCAAACTAATAGCGATCGCTACTAAGCCAGTTTTAATTAAAGCTTTAGCCATTTTTATTTCCTACTTATAGATAGCCTTATAAACATATATAGATGTGCAATGAAAAAATGTATCTTTTTATACTAGTTTCGGTTGATTCAAGCATTCTGACCCTTTTCAATCCCCATTAATTCGGAGATTGGTATAAGGATCTCTAGGTGTCACATTTACGCTTTGAGATCGGTAACCAATGATCGCATAGTTCTTAGGATTCTTTGATCTAGCAATCAAACCCCTCAATAGTAGGTCATGCATTACAAATACTGAGGCTTTTCCCGACTCTAGGGCTTGGTAAGATTTATTATCGTCCCATTCATAGATTTCAGAGGAATAGAGGATCTGGAGATTTGGCTGAGAGAAAATGTTAGTAGTTAAGCGTGATTTAATTTTGATCGCAAGTCTTGAGCAAATTCTAGACGAAGATTGGTTTGGTTGATTTTGTTTTTAAGATAGTTAGGCGATCGCAAATCCTCAATCCCGATCAAATTTAATATCTTGAGATTGGTCTGTAAGCTACAATGACTATGAATTGCATTAATTGTGACCGCCGTGACTATTCAAGAAATAGAACTTCAGTTTCTTAGTTTATCACTACCCGATCAAGCAGCGATCGTTCAGAGTCTGACTAAAACTCTGAGAATGAAAGGCAAAGGTATTACTAAAACTGCTGGTATTTGTGGTGGATCGGCTTGCATTGCGGGAACAAGAATAGCAGTTTGGTTGTTGGTGGAAGCACAACAGATGGGTATTACTGAAGCTCAGTTATTACAAGACTATCCTCACATTACCGCAGCCGATCTGGTCAATGCTTGGGCTTATGCTATTGCCTAT
>JBBRVV010000217.1:0-4376 GCA_038246525.1 Pseudanabaenales cyanobacterium | reverse complement strand
CTGTGGCAAGATCCAGCACCCTACTGAGATTTTGAAGCAGAATCTTTCGCCTGAAGCTTGTTTTGCGGCGGCAGAAGAGTGTGGTGCTCCTGTAGTCTCGATCCCAGGTGGTGAGCCTCTATTGCATCCTCAAATCACCGAAATTGTTCAAGGCTTAGTTGACCGCCGTAAATTTGTTTATCTGTGTACCAATGGACTGCTGTTAGAAAAAAGTCTAGCTAAGTTTAAGCCTTCCCCTTATTTAACTTTTATGATTCACCTGGACGGTTTGCGCGAGTGGCATGATCATTGTGTGGATCGCAAAGGGGTCTTCGATGTGGCGGTCCAGGCGATCAAAGCAGCTAAAGCCAAGGGCTTTCGGGTAAATACCAATACTACAATCTTCGATGGTGCTGATCCTGTGGAGATGCAGAAATTCTTTGACTTTTTGACTGAACTAAAAGTTGATGGAATGCAGGTATCGCCTGGATATAGCTACGATTGGGCACCCGACCAAAATCATTTCCTCAAGCAAGAACAAACCCAAGCACTTTTCCGTCAAATTCTTGCTCCCTACCGTGCAGGCAAAAAAGCATGGGAATTTAATCACAACCCTCTCTTTTTGGATTTTTTGATTGGTGAGAAAGATTACGAATGTACTCCTTGGGGTAGCCCTAGCTATAGTGTATTGGGTTGGCAAAAGCCCTGTTACTTGTTAAATGAGGGTTATTATTCTAGCTTCAAACAACTATTGGAAGATACTGATTGGAGTAAGTACGGACGCAAGAGTGGTAATCCTAAATGTGTTGACTGTATGGTGCATTGTGGCTATGAACCTACAGCAGCGATCGATGCAATGGAAGTACAAAATATGGGTAGAGCATTTGGTTCCTTGTTTGGTCTGGCTAGATAGATCTTAATATGGTCAAATTTTAGCTGAGCTGAAATTCCAGTCAGTTTGCCAGTCTTTTCCGCCTACCTCTAAAGCGGCAAGATTACTTTCTGCCTGGATTATTTTTTTACCGTTTATGGTTCTCAAGTCCATTGACAAATTTCCTTGTCCCGTATCCCGACAGTCATAGCTTAAGCCTTTAGCCGTCGGCACCATAATATATTTGCCCAGCAGAGCTGTAGATCCTGAAAGCTTGATTTGGGCTGTAGCATTTGTTGCCGAGATTTGCCAATTTCCCCAGGGCTTGATTTGACAATCGATTGAACTAGAGTCGGGTAAGAAGCGATAAAACTGATCTTGACAGTAGAGACTGATCATTGCCACTTCACTGGATTGACCAAGGTATTGGCGAATCCCTCCTGCGGCGGTAATTGTAAGGTTGGGAACATTTGTGAAGGAATTAGCTTGTAACCAGAACCATTTGGAAGGGAAAGCTCTTCCCCAATTTTTTTCGCTGTAGGCAGGTGCATTTTGGAAAGAGTAAGTGTGATTATGTTCTTTGGTTCGCCAGATAATTTTTCCGGTTGCGAGAGAATGAGAACTGAGGATTTGCCAGCCAGGTTCAAAAATTGGCAGATATGACCAGATTCCCATAGTGGGCTGATTCTTCTCTTCTTGCTTATTCCCCGCTTGTTTCTTCCCCCAACTGTAAATCGGTAGAATCTCATATTCCCAAGTGCAAGACTCGCCATTTACAGGGTTTGTAATGTATCCACGATTGTAGCGATCGCTAGCAGAATATCCTTCTAATTTACGATTTTGTTTGCCATAATGCTGTACGGACAAGCGATCGTAAGCGCCGTAAAAGTCTGAACTGTTCGGTAAAGTGCGCCAAATATGCTGATCATCAATGCCCAAAACCTGAACAGAACCTCCACTTACGGCTGTATTCCCTTGAGGATCGTCGATTGCGTACATAAAAGCGAAAGATTGATTGATTTCTGGCAGGGAAACACGATAGTACCAACCTTCAAAAAAGCGTGAGTGAATACTATTGTGCCAATGATAACCATGATGAGACAACATATTTATAAAGTCAAGTTAGCGAATCTGAATACTGCGTTCAGGTGTGGGAGGCGTTGCGCTACTATCTAATAATGCGCTCAGTTGATAGTTCCCTGCTTCACTAGCAATCAATCTAATTTGATAGGAACCATCAATCGCCAGGGTTCCAGCCCAAGCACTAACTTGACTAGCATTGGCATCTATCGGCTTCTCGTCCTGCCCCAGCAGAGACATAGTGGCTTTAGTCGCCGTAAGATTTACCTTCAGATTCTGTCCTGCTTTGCCATTAAAAGTAAAGATAATCTCTTGTTTCGCTTGAAGTTCTCCACTTGGAGCGGATTCTTTTCCATCTTCTAGCAAAAGGCTCTTATATTCAGGCTTAGAAGTTACTGGCTTTGGCGGAATTGGTACAGAATTTTTTAAGGGTTGTGGAGTGGTGGTAATTGTATTTACAGGAGTTTTAGCAATTGGTTCAGGTACATTCGGGCGATTGAGCATGGGGATTGTGACTGCGGCTAAACCAATAACTGCTAACAGAAGTCCACCAATTAACCATTCTGCGCCAGCATTTGATTGATTTTGTCTTTTGGGAATGGAAGTGGGGCTGCCTTTAGGAGAATACGAACCAGATTGGACGATCGCACCTGGAGCTTCTTTTTCGACAATGAAGGCATTGAGCGCTTGTTGCACTTCTTTCACACTTTGATAGCGTTGTTTGTAATGATATTTCACCATGCGTGTAAGTACCATCGCCAAACCATTACTGATCTTGACATGATTGCGCCAAATGATTTCTCCCGTAGCTGGATCTGTCGGTAAATCAATCGGATCGAAGCCTGTAAGAGATTTAATTGTCACCATCCCCGTCGAATATAAATCACTGGTAAAGTTTGGTCTGCCAGCACATTGTTCGCTAGACATATAGCCTGGGGTGCCAATCGTAACTGTAAAGCGAGAATTCCCATCGGCAGCAGTTTCAAGTTGTGCGCCATCCTGCATCGCTTTTACCGCACCAAAGTCAATTAGCACCAATTTCTGATCTTGCTGGCGGCGAATTAAATTATCGGGCTTGATATCACGGTGAATTACACCTTCGGCATGCACAAATTCCAATACATTCAAAATGTCTCTCAAGTTGGCGATCGCTTGAGCTTCAGAAATTTGATTACCTCTTTTAGGCGTATTGGGTGATTTTGCCGCAGGCTTTGAGTCTTGGATCTCGACTGGTTGGGCAATTGCAGGTGGAGTGTCTGTACTTGCCTCACTTTCAGATTGGACTTCTTCTAACTTCAACTCACTGTAAAGGGATCGCCCTTCTATAAGTTCCTGCACCAAAAAGAACTGCTGATTCTCTTCAAAATATGCCAAAAGTTGGGGAATCTGATCGTGTTTACCGAGCTTTTCTAGGGTTTCTGCTTCAGTATTGAAGAGGCGGCGGGCTTCACGAATAAAACCAGGATCGCTACTGGCAGGTTTAAGCTGCTTCACCACACAGGTGGGAGAACCAGGGCGACGGATATCTCTGGCGACAAATGTGCGTCCAAATCCACCTGCACCCAAAGATTTGATCAGTTTGTAGCGACCATCCAAGACTTTTGCTGCCATGACTATCTCCCGCTAAAGCTGCTAGTTATATCAAACCACGGACTAAGCAACTTGCGTCAAAATTAAGCCAAACCAATCATTTATATCTGTCCACGCCTCCACTTTTACTAATCCCTTGCCAGATAACTTCTCACAAAGCTCAGTAAGATCGAATTTACGCGAGATTTCAGTTTGAATGGTCTCTCCAGCTTTAAAGTCGAACTTGTAATCCTGCCCATTGATGCTTAAATCAACGGTTTGGTTCTCTAAACTGCGTAGGTGCATTTCAATTTGATTTGCTGCCGAATTATAAAAAGTATGGTGTTGAAATTGTTTTAGACCAAAGTTGGCTGCAAATTTATGGTTTAAGTGCGCCAAAATATTTAAATTAAAGGCAGCGGTAATTCCTTGGCGATCGCTATAAGCAGGCTCTAGGATTTCCTTCGGTTTTTGTAGATCTACGCCCAGCAGAAAAAATTCTCCAGGATGGAGTGCTTGTACCACTTCATCCATAAATAAATCAAATTCTGTAAGGGTAAAGTTGCCAATAGTGCTACCCAAAAAACAAACCATGCGCGGCGATCGCCTAGCAAAACCAAGATACGCTAATGCCTGTTCGTAGGTTCCAGCCAGAGCATGAACTTTGAGAGTGGGATAATCTTGAATTAAAGATTCGGCGCTTGTTGCCAAAATCCCGACACTAATGTCGGTAGGAATGTAATAGAGCGGTAAATGACAATCACGGTAGGCATCCAGCAAAATTCGGGTTTTGACCGAACTGCCGCTACCAAGTTCCACAATTTCGCAGGCTCCTGTAAGTTCAGCGATCGCCCCTGCATAGTCAGTTAGAATTTTT
>JBBRVV010000216.1:0-4379 GCA_038246525.1 Pseudanabaenales cyanobacterium | reverse complement strand
CGCCAGATCACGCGATCGCTGAATACCTGAACTTTCTCTCACCAAACTCAGTGCCAAATTCAAATCTTCAGCTTCGACTAACTCACTCTCAATTAAATCTATCAACTTTGGATTTTAGGCGATCGCGATTCAAAGGTTTAGTTGCTGCCAAATACTTGAAACTTGGTTACTATAACGCTTTCAGGCAAATTCTGAGAATATTCTCTGGAATACTTTTAGGCAAAGATTCTATTCCCTTTAGCGGTAAAGGAGTTATTTCTGGTAAGGCTTTAATCGCTCCCAAAAATTAGTAAAGTCTTTCTAGAATATAGTCAGTCAGATCAAATAATGCTTGCTTATGTACTGAAGCTGGTAGCCATTCAATCGATTTCTGCGCTAATTTAGCATGGTCTTTCGCCAGATCACGCGATCGCTGAATACCTGAACTTTCTCTCACCAAACTCAGTGCCAAATTCAAATCTTCAGCTTCGACTAACTCACTCTCAATTAAATCTATCAACTTTGGATTTTCGGCGATCGCAAATAATACAGGTGCAGTTAAGTTTCCTTGTTTCAAGTCAGAGCCTACGGGCTTGCCCAAAGTCTCGGCAGAGCTAGTAAAGTCTAAAATATCATCGACAATTTGAAAGGCGATGCCAAAATGTTTGCCAAAATTATACAGTTGCTCGGTTTGAGCGATCGGTAGACCACTTAATACGCCTGCCGCCTTCGCACTACCAGCGATCAAGGAAGCAGTTTTATAAAAACTTTTTTCTAAGTAATCTTCTAAGTTAAAAGAAGTGTCAAAAGCAGTGAGATTCTGTCGAATTTCGCCCTCGGCAAAGTCAGTAATTACTTTAGAAAGTAACTTTACTACCTCTAGATTGTCTAAGTTTGCCAAATACCAGGAAGACTGAGCAAACAAAAAATCTCCAGCTAGCACCGCAATCCGATTGCCAAACTCAGAATTTACCGTAGGTAGCCCCCGCCGCAACTCTGCCACATCGATCACATCATCATGAACCAAGCTGGCAGTGTGAATCATCTCTGTAATTTCTGCCAAACGTAAATGTCTTGGGGTAATATCGCGATCGCTCACTGTCGCCCGTGAAACTAGAAATACAATCGCTGGACGTAAACTCTTGCGTTTACCATCAAATAAATACTCCGCCGCCGCATACAAAACAGGATGCCTTGCCCCAACCAGTTCCTTCAAATTTTTGGTTAGATGTTTTAGATCATCTTGTACTGGTGCAAAAATATCAGAGACTGAGGTCATGGGTAGGCTCATGGGGAAATTTATTTTATATTTTTTTACATATCTTCATATATTGTAAGAGTTTCTTCCAAATTCTTACTAAAGATGAAAGAAACTTAGAAAAATCAAGTAGCTCTTAAGGTAGAGAAATCAATTTGAATGTATCAATTTAGCTAAAAAATCATTAAGATTTATACTAGTATGATTTGAGCCTAATTAAAACTCCTTAACCTCTAGCAATGATGCCTCGAGTTCTAATCATCGATGACGACTCTCTAATTGCAGAAATGGTTGCCCTTAATCTGGAACATTCAGGCTATCAGGTTGACTATGCCAATGATGGGATCAAAGGACAGGCACTAGCAATTCAACTTCAACCCGACCTGATCGTGTTGGATCTGATACTGCCCCGTGTGGATGGTTTTACAGTATGCCAGCGATTGCGCCGTGATGAACGTACTAAGGATATTCCAGTTTTGATACTCAGTGCCATGAGTGAGACCCAAAATAAAGTGGAAGGCTTTAGTGCTGGAGCCGATGACTATCTCACCAAGCCTTTTGAGGTGGAAGAAATGTTAGCAAGGGTACGCGCCCTCCTCCGCCGTACTAACCGAATTCCTATGCCTGCCAAATACAGTGAAATCCTAAGTTTTGGCTGCCTTACCTTGATGCCCGAACGTTTTGAAGCAATTTGGTTCGGGAATGTGGTGAAGTTGACTCGCCTAGAATTTGAGCTTTTGCATTGCCTTTTACAACGACATGGTCAAACTGTTGCCCCTAGCGAAATTCTTAAAGAAGTTTGGGGTTATGAACCTGGTGATGATATTGAAACCATTCGGGTGCATATTCGCCATTTACGCACCAAGCTCGAACCTGATCCGCGCCATCCAAAATTCATCAAAACTGTCTATGGTGCTGGCTACTGTTTAGAGCTTTCTGAAGAGTCAAAATATGCAGAAAATTCCAATAATCTAGTCGGTCAACTTTGAATCTGCAAACTTTCAATTTCAACCAAAATCTAAATGAAACTAAATCCCGAGCAATTACTTGAATTAGCTGCGCGTAATGGAGCAGAAGCGGCAGAAGTCTATAGTATCTCTGAAATATCCCATAGGGTTGGATTTGAAGCGAATCGCTTGAAACAAATTGAATCTAGTGACTCAGAAGGAATAGCGCTAAGACTATGGAAAGATCAACAGCCAGGAATTGCCGTTGCCTTTGGCGAAATCGAGGCTCAAACTCTAGTAGATCGCGCCTTAGCCTTGAGCAACTTAAACCAAGCAGAAGAGATAATTCTTAACTCAGATAGTATTCAAGCTTCCAATCAAGGGCAAGAAGTGGAAATATCACAGTTGATTAGTTGGGGTGAAGAAGTAATCGCCGAAGTTCGCGCCTTCAATTCCGATTTACTCTGTGAGGGAGATTGGGAATGCTCGACTGAATCCTTCCGTTTGATTAATTCGCTTGGACTTGACTGTGGCTATACCGATATTGGGCTTTCTGCTTATTTGGCGGTAGAGTGGATTAGAGATGAGGATTTTCTGCAGATTTGGGCGGCAGATAGTCAACGCGATCGCTTAATCCCCAAGCATCTTAGTCGTGAGATTTTACCCCGTCTTACCTGGGCACAAGATCTAGCTGAATCACCCACAGGAAAAATGCCGATTCTGTTTACGGCGAAGGCGGCTGAAGTTTTGTTAGCAACAATTGTAGGTGCAATGAATGCCAAACAAATAGAAGAGAATGCTTCTCCTTGGAGCGATCGCTTAAATCAAGTCGTAGTCGATCCTGTGATTACTCTCAGTCAAGCGCCAAATCTGACTCCATTTAATTTACCTTTTGATGATGAGGGCACAGCTACAAAACCATTTAACTGGATTGATCAGGGAGTTTTAAGGGGATTTTTTAGCGATCGCCGTCTCAGTCAAAAATTGAACTTACCTTTATTAGGCAATGGATTCCGTAGCGATTTAGGTAATCAGCCTAATCCAGGGTTATTTAACTTGGTCGTAGCTCCTGGAAACTTAAGTTTTGAACAACTTCTGCATAAAATGGGAAATGGTTTAATTGTTGATCAGATTTTAGGCGATGGCGGCGGACTTTCTGGCGATTTCTCTTTCAATCTAGAATTAGGCTATCTTGTGCGCGATGGAGAGATTATTGGTAGAGTCAAAGATACAATGGTGAGTGGTAATGCCTATCAAGCTCTCAGTCAAAATGTCTGTTTGGGAGCAGAGCGTCAGTGGCATGGTTCACTCTACACGCCTCCATTGTTAGTGTTGGGCTTGGATGTAACTTCCTAAATCAGAAATATTAGGTTAGTAATCACTTAATTTATGACTTAAGCCTACTTTACAAATCTTATTCCTATCAGGGTAACGATCTTAAGCATAAAGGGTGGTTTTCTGGTGAGATAATAATTAGACATTGACAGCATCTTAAATATTTATTATCGTTTTTATTATTTAACTTTTTTAGGTAAGTAAATGAGCATTACAGCATCTAGTGGAGCGGTGAATGCCCGCCCTCGGTTATATCAAACTTCTATAACATCTACGATTTCACAAATTGAGCAACAGGATCGGTTTCCTGCACGCAACGAGCTTGAATCGATGATTGCCTATTTCCAGTCAGGGAATAAGCGCCTAGAAATCGCCGCCGTAATTACCCAAAACTCGGATGCGATCGTTTCCCGTGCTGCCAATCGAATTTTTACGGGTGGTAGCCCCATGGCATTTTTAGAAAAGCCCAAGGGGACTGAAAACGAATTAGCGCTCGGCATGGATGGTGTGAAGATCGACACCAAGCGTGGCATGACTCTAGGTACTACTACTTATGCAGAAGCTTCTGGCAGTATTTTAGATTTCGTCAAGGGCTTTTTTAGTCTTGCTGGGTTGACTAGCGTTCAAGATGCGCCTCCGCCTGGCTTCCGTCCAATTAATGTCTCCCAATATGGGGCTGATCGGATGAAAAAGTCCTTGCGGGACATGAGTTGGTTCCTGCGTTATGCCACATACGCGATCGTGGCGGGTGACCCAAATATCCTGGCGCAAAATGTGCGGGGCTTGCGGGAAATTATCGAGAAAGCCTGCTCCACTGATGCCACGATCGTGGCTCTGCAAACCATGAAGCAGGTGGCAAT
>JBBRVV010000215.1:0-4391 GCA_038246525.1 Pseudanabaenales cyanobacterium | reverse complement strand
GGCAAAACCTACAAAATGCTGGAAGAAGGTCATCGCTTGCGAGAAGAAGGATTAGATGTCGTAATTGGCTTATTGGAAACTCATAATCGGGTCGAAACCGCAGCTAAAGCGATTGGGCTAGAATCGATTCCACGTCAACAGGTGATCTGTAAAGATGCAGCGCTTACGGAAATGGATACCCAGGCTATTCTCCATCGGCTACCTCAACTAGTGCTAGTAGATGAGTTGGCACATACCAATGTTCCAGGCTCAGAGCATGAAAAGCGTTATCAAGATGTGGAGATGCTCTTAAATGCTGGCATAGATGTTTATTCCACCGTAAATATTCAGCATATCGAGAGTTTGAATGATACGGTTGCCAAAATTACGGGAGTAGTAGTCAGAGAAAGAATTCCTGATCGGATTTTGGATGAAGCCGATGAAGTGGTAGTAGTGGATGTCACGCCAGAGACTTTACAGCAAAGATTGCGGGATGGGAAGATTTATGCCTCCGAGAAAATTGAGCAATCCCTAAGCAACTTTTTCCAGCGCCGTCATTTAATTGCCTTGCGAGAATTGGCCTTGCGAGAAGTTGCCGACAACGTAGAAGAGGATAATGACACTCAAATAGATCGAAATCTACCAGATCAAAATTTTTGTAATATCCATGAACGGGTTTTAGTTTGTATTTCTACTTATCCCAATTCCCTCCAGCTTCTACGGCGTGGCGCAAGGATTACTGCCTATATGCACGGTGAACTCTATGCTCTATTTGTGAGCAATTCAGATCGCTTCTTAACTAAAGCCGAAAGTCTCCATGTTGAGAACTGCGAACGTCTCTGCAAAGAATTTAATGGCAAGTTCATTCGGATTACTGATGATGATGTATCGGAAGCGATCGCGCGCACTGCCCAGAGCTTTCGGGTGACTCAAATTGTGATGGGAGAGAGCCAACAATCGCGCTGGCAAATTCTTTTTAAAGGTTCACTTACTCAAAAAATCCTGAGAAAGATTAAAAATGTGGATATCCATATCATGTCCACAGGCACTAAGTCGGATTAAACCACTTTTAATCAGGATCTGCTGAGATATTAAATCTCTGGTTAAAATCAGTAAGGCGGTTTCTAAGAAACAAATTACCCAGGGATTACATCTTTAAAACCCATTGCGGGGCTACGCCCTGCGACCCTATCTTGAAAGTAGCAGGTAAAATCTTTCTAGGAATTCACATAAGCTTGCTTATTAACACAAGTGATAGTGATATGTATCACCTAAACTTCTATCTAGCTATGGGAAACTAAATTTGGGTTTAGCATTTCTGGTTAGAAACCAAAAAAATATGAGCACTCTTACACACCAACCGATTCTGACAATTGATGCCCCTTGGGGACAAGAATCGCTACTCCAGTATCAACATAAATTTTATCTTTGTACGGGTAAGAGCCAAGACATAAATCAGGCTGCCAAGTTGACGGAAAGCGATCGCCGCGCAGGTTTTGATTCGATTATGATCTATGACCAGGGAATCGCTAGTCTTTGGTGTGCTTTACCTAAGCATCTACAATCTCAACTACATCGCCTTGAAATTCGGGCGGAGATCTATCGCTTATCCGAAGTTCTTACCAATTTGCCAATTGAGCAACGATCTTGGTTAGATTTGGTTAGGCACCTATCCTGTCTTCCTAAATAGCAATCTAAAATTACAGTAAATTAGGAGCAAACGTGCCCAGATAGAAAAATAAAAACCATAACGGGGCTTTGCCCTGCGACCTTTTTTGTAACGGGTTTGAAATTAAAGCGCTGTGAAGATTAAAGCGCCGTGAAGATCTAGCCAGAGCATTTGCCCCCTAGTGTAGAGAACCTAATTTTGCCTAACTTGGTGAGTTGTAATACAATTCTTCTTAAGCTTGGAGGAAAGTCGGATGACTATACTGATCTGCCGCAATGTGATCGAAGAGTTGGTAATCGAAGAGACAAAGCTACAGCTTGACAGGCTAGGGGCTAAAGTGCAGCAGCAAGTACGCTTAGCAGATGTAGTAGCGCACGCCCTCAATCACCTGCCACCAATGTATGCCACCAATCAACGGGGTTGGTCAAAGCAGCGCCAAAAAGCAATACATGAGCTTGGTAAACAGGTCAGCGTCTTGGTGCAGCAGGCGATCATCACCATGAGTAATTCGCCTTTACGCAACTCGGAGCCATTGCCCCTTACTTTACTTACTACCCCAGAACGGTCATTGGCTCGACTCTTGAAAGTTATTCGTAAGGGTAATTTGACCTGGAAGGATGTACCAAATGGCGTGGCAAGCGCAATTATTACCGCCAACCAGACTCGCAGCCTGGATCAAGAAGTTCCCTCCGTAATCAAAACGCCTCAAAGTGCGGCGGCAAAGAGTATTAAAGCCTATCTCCAGCGCCATGCTCGTAAAGATGATCCGATTGGCAAGTCGCCTAGCCTAGAAAAGGAGCAGGATAAGGAATTTGAGCGTTATATGCTGCGGGCCAACTGTGGTTATGTAAATGTACTGGAAAAACTGGTAATGGATGCAACCGAGCGCCAAATGCAACGCCTTGACCCTGAGATAGGTAAACTTTTGACCAGAGAGGAAGTCTCGGCCTATGCACTCAATCGCTTACCGCCAATGTATGCCACCAGTGAAAATGGTTATCGAGAATTGCGATCGCGGGTCAAAGAAGAACTAAAAGGCGAAGTTGTATCTAAAATTCGGGATGGGATTGTGAAAATGAGCCAGGCGCCGATGCGGCGGTTTTTACCTCCTCCCTTCGAGCAGTTTGATCATCAGCAGGAAGAAGCGATCGCTGAGTTGAAAGCTTTATTACAGGAAAAAGAACTTACCTGGCAGAATGTACCAGAAACCGTAGCCGAGATTTTGCGTAAAACTAGAGAGGGGGATATGACCTGGTATCATCGCGTCAGGGCTGATCGTGGAACAGTAATTTGAGGTTAGAATTAATTCACAATTCTTTACTTGATTTGCCTGATTTATTTGCCTGATTTGCTCAGAGTTTTTGGGTTTACTTATGTTTGATTCTGCCAATCTTTTGCCTGAACTTACTGGATTAATCTCAGGGCTGATATCTATTTTGACTGCAGAAGTAGTGCGTGACCTATATCACATCGCTGGGCATCGCTGGCAGCCACTTCAAGCATGGCACACGCTGCATCATAAAGTTTATCGTCCAGATTTGAGTGTAGCGAGTGTGGAGATGTACAGGAAAGCGGAGTGGCACAATGATGTACCCGAAGCCTCGGTAATGGTCTTAGTTTTAGCTGCGATCGCTTTTTTTGCTCAAGCTTACAGTTTGGGTTGGTGGGCGGGCTGCATTTACTCGGTGGGTTTCTTAATTACAAGTCTAGGGCGGGCAAATGGTTATTTATTATTTACTGATATTACCCATAAGCCAGGCGCATTAGATACCCTTCCCGCTAATTGGTTGGTCAACCGCACCTATCATTGGCGGCACCACTTTGATCAAGGAAATGCTTACTACTCAGGCACTTTTACTTTGGTAGATCGAATTTTGGGCACAGCTTTATCACTCAAAGGCAAGACGATCGCCGTAACTGGTGCAAATGGCGCTTTGGGACGATCGCTATTAAAAGAATTGAGCAAAAAAGGCGCAAAAGTAATCGCTATTTCTACCAGCTTGCCAGAGGCTGATCCAGAAATTGAAACCTGGACATGGCAGGTGGGGCAAGAATCTAAATGGCAAACAGAACTGGCAAAAGTAGATATTTTGATTTTGAATCACGGCGTAAATGTGTATAGCGATCGCTCAAGTGCGGCAATTCTCAAGTCCTACGAAGTGAATACTTTCTCCACTTGGCGTTGGCTAGAGTTATTTTTTAGTACCATTACCGAATCCAAGCATAAAGCTCTAAAAGAAGTATGGATTAATACTTCAGAAGCGGAGGTAAATCCCGCATTTAGTCCTTTGTATGAGCTTTCCAAACGGGCGATCGGCGATTTAGTTACTTTGCGCCAGTTAGATGCACCGTGTGTAGTGCGTAAGCTAATTTTAGGGCCCTTCAAGAGTTCGCTTAATCCTGTGGGTATTATGTCGGCAAATTGGGTGGCTTGGGCGATTATCACTTTAGCGCAGCGAGATTTCCGCCATATTATTGTAACTATTAATCCATTCACCTATTTTTTCTATCCGCTCAAAGAAATAACTCGGTCTCTCTACTTTCGCCTATTTACCAAATCTGATACTAAATCTGAAAACCATGCTTCCTGAAACAAATCTCAAGCTCTGTCGGTTGATTCGGGATTTAGGACAACAGGCAAAACACCTGCGGGCTAAAGGCTTGGAGGTTTCGGCAAAAGGAATAGATGACTATGTTACTCAGGTCGATCAATTATTAGATCAGAAGTTTACTGAGCAATTTC
>JBBRVV010000214.1:0-4403 GCA_038246525.1 Pseudanabaenales cyanobacterium | reverse complement strand
GGTGAGCCTTGGTCAGGAGAAGTGGTTCCAGCTACAACGATAGTTACATCTGCGCCAGTTTGAGATACGGATACAGTTGCGTTAGAGTCAAGGTTGAGCAGCTTGATTACATCACCCAAGCCAGGACCAGACTGGAAATCAGCAATGGTGTCAGTTCCACCAAAACCACCCTGAGTAACAGTTTGTCCAGCAATGGTTAGAGTGGTTGCAGGTGAGAAAACAAACTGATCTGAGTTGAACTCATCTTCACTGGAATCATTACCAGTAAAAGTTTGGCTAGCAGATGAGCCAACTAAGGTGTCGTTACCGCTGCCACCAAAAAGGCTAGTTCCACCGTAAATGATGTCGTTTCCGAGTTCACCACGAGCAGTGGTAGAGCCAAAGATTGTATCGTTACCTTGTCCACCAAAAGCACTGGCTCCACCAAATAGTTGGTCAGCATCTTTGTTACCAAACAAAGTGTCGCTACCAGTACCGATTAGAGTATCTTGTCCAGCGCCGCCACGTAGGTCATCGTTGCCACTACCGATTAGGGAGTCTGCACCCTGTTGTCCAAAAAGTGTATCGTTACCAGTACCACCGATTAGGGTGTCATTACCAAAAGGAGCCGCCTCAATTTGTGCGGGTGTAGATGTGGGTGAGAGATCTCCGAAGACTTCTGTTGATCCGCCATTGGTAGCGCGAAGAAAATCGCCTGCGCCGGTACCTATAATTTGAAGAATTGCCATCTAAGTTTTACTCCTTTGAGTTTTTTCTGAGTTTCTTGGGAAATGTCGGTCTGAATCTTTTTCTAGCTCTGTATAGCAATCAAGTACAAAAGTATTTTGACTAATTCTATGAAGCAATAAGTTAAGAAGCTTTAATCGTTTCGAGAAATCCTAACTGTCCAGAGCATTCGCTAAGTGCATTTGCTAAGTCGTTAGGTATAAACCACCCTGTGAGATCAACATATCACGGTATATGTAGGTTAGATATTGCTTGAATCTGCAAATATCAATGCTTGCCGTTGTGTGATTAGTTGCCTGGAGTGTGATTATGGCTTTATTTTACTGGTTAGTTAGAGCAACTAGATGGGGGGTCTGGTAGTCTTGGTTTCAGCTTGTTGCAGTATTTGTAGTGGGTTTTTAGTAGTTACCGCAATTTGTGGAAGGCAGCCGATCAGCGATTAAAGATCTGGGATTAAATATCAGGCTCTATCCCCAGGCGGCGTAGCTGAGCAATCAGCATAGAGTTTTTCACTTCAGATTGCTGCAATGCTTCGTTTAGTTGGTCTGGGGTAAGCAGCTTTTGTCCATTATCCAAAAGATAAAGATCTAGTTGATTGCCATTTACCTGAAAGCGCATTCCTAAAGTTGGTGAAATGCGATCAAGAATAGGGGTATAAAAATCATTAACTAGGCGATAACCCTGAAGTGGGGGATTTAGCCATTCAGCTCTAGGGTCAAATAGCCAGTATTCTTTTACGCCTAGGCTTTCATATAGGTCTTTTTTGAAAACTTGATCCTGGGACTGGGTGCTCTTGGAGGTGATTTCAAAGATTACTGATGGCACTTGTCCTGACTCCCAAATTTTATAGTTATCTGGCTTTGAGAATGGTAGATCAAAAACTACGGCAATATCAGGGGCTACTCGCAACTTGGGAAATCCTTGGGCATAGTAGACAAATTGGTTGGAAAGAATCATGCCTGGTAGGTTTTGGGCTTTGAGGTAGTGGCGGAGGATCACTACGGTGTTGATGATCACATCTAAGTGGATGGAAGTCTCTGCCAAGGGGGTGTTGTCCTCGCTAGGATAGATGATATTTGCTTCGGGTTTGAGTAGGGTGGTCATGGTGGTTCCTCATTGATTAAACAGTGATCAAACAGGGATTAAACTCAGTGGGATTTAAACAGATCTGGTGATTAATATGTTAGGTGAGAATCTGGGGGTCTGTATGTATGGATTATGTCTGGGTGAGCAGCCTGAAGCTGGTTTAGATGGGGTGGCGGGTGGCAAGCTGGAATATTTTAGGTTTGGCGAGTTTTGGGCGCTGGTGGAGACGGGTTTGGATCTTGGTAGTCTGCAAAATCTCAAAGAGGAATCCTGGATCGAGTTAGCGCTGGGTTATGGCACAGTACAATCTCAAATTTTTATTAAGGTGAAGTCAATGCTGCCTTGGAGTCTGCGTAGTGCTTTTTTTGAGCGTATGGCGAGTTTAGAACATTTTTTGCAGGCTGCTGAAGAGAATTTTTTGACTAAGTTGCAAGGACTAGAAGGCTGGGCGGAATATAGTTTGGTGGCTAGATTTGAGCAGGTAGAGGAATCATTTGGCGAGGAGAGACTTAAGGGGCGAGCCTATTTTCAGCTAAGAAAGCAAGAGTTTGAACGGCAGCAACAGATTGGCTTGCAGGCAAAAGTGATCGTTGAGCTTGTACAGGCTGAAGTGGGACGAGTAGGTTGGGAAGAGCCAAGACTAGGGGAACAGGTTAGAGCGAGTGTGTTGCTTAGGGTAGAAGAATTAACTCAAACAAAGGAAAGATTGAGATATTGGCAAGGCTTGAACCCAGGTTGGAAGGTTGAGTTGGGTGAGGCGTTACCACCTTATAGTTTTGTGTAAGTGTTAGATTTAATTCTTGAAAATTAGATCGGGACGGTAATCATCCTAGCCCGATCGCTAGTTAATTGTAAATTTTTGTTACAATCTGAGCAATAAATTAAACAAATACCAGATTCTTATGACCCAAGTTACCTTAACCGCTCAATTGGAAGGCAAAAACACCCTGGAATTGCAACAGGCTTTGACCGATCTTAGGGCTGTGCCGCCCCATGAAATCCTGCTGGCTTTAACTGGGCTTAAAAATGTGCAAGCAGATCAGGTTTTCCCAGTAATTTTGCAAGTAATTGAGGAGCAGAAACTGTTGGAGAGTAGTAATTCTCGCGATCGCTTGATCTCTTTAGCGGCTTTAAAGAATGTACCTGCTGCTCAAGCTGTGCCGTTGATTTTACGCTTGATTAAGGATGAGAATATTCAAATTCGTTCGATGGCAGTATTTTCGCTAGGGTTGAAGCCTACTGAGGATTGTTTTCCGGTTTTGGCAAGGATTTTAGAAACTGAAACTGACTATGGCGTGCGGGCGGATGCGGCTGGGGCTTTGGGCTATTTGCGCGATCCTAGAGCTTTTGAGCCTTTGATGCGGGCTTTTTATGAAGATGTAGAGTGGCTAGTGCGGTTTAGTGCTGCGGTTTCCTTGGGTAATTTGGCTGACCCGCGCGCCTATGATGCTTTGATCAGTGCTTTGGATAGCAAAGAGGGAATTCTGCATCAAGCGGCGATTTCGGCTTTAGGCGAAGTGGGAGATATACGCTGTGTGGGGCGAATTTTAGATTTTGTGCAATGTGAAGATTGGCTTACTCGTCAGCGTTTGGCCGAAGCGTTAGGCAATTTACCATCTGAGAAGAGCGTTTCAGCTTTGAAATATCTGGCGCAGGATGCTCATCCCCAAGTTTCGATGGCGGCGGTAATTTCTGGCGATCGCTTATTGGCAAAAATGAAGGTAGAGTAAAGGAAGTAAAACAAATCCTAGTCGAAAGCTTTAACCAAGAACTTAATCGAAAAATGTGGACATTAGCAGGGGATATTGGCGGTACAAAAACTTTTATCCAATTGGCGGAGGTGAAAAAAAACGATCCTCAGCCGATTTCTGTATTTGAAGCGCGCTTTGATAGCCTTAACTATGCGAGTTTTACTGCGGTTTTAGAAGATTTTTGGCGGCAGGCAACTGAAAGATTGGGGGAAACTCCTGCGCCGATGAGCGCTTGCTTTGGCGTAGCAGGGGTAATTGTCCAAAATAGGTGTAAGCTTACCAATTTGCACTGGCACTTAGACGGGGAGGAGATTGCTGAGGCTATCGGCATTCCCCAGGTAAGGCTAATTAATGATTTTGAAGCCACGGGTTATGGCTTACTGGGCTTGGGAAGAGATGATTTGTTTTCGTTGCAAGATGGGGAGCCGCGCGCACGCGCACCGATCGCGGTAATTGGCGCTGGCACAGGTTTGGGGCAATGTTATCTCACTTGGAATCAGCACGAATATCAAGTACATACTTCTGAGGGTGGACATACGGATTTTGCGCCACGCTCTACTTTAGAAATCGAGCTGCTCCAACATTTACAACTTAAAGTCGGTGGCAGAATTTCGGTAGAAAGGATTGTTTCAGGTATGGGGATTGCTTCGATTTATCGGTTTCTACGCGATCGCGCTTCCACTCCCATTCATACGCCTTTGGCAGAAAAGATTGCTGCTTGGGAAAAAGGGGCTAATTATGATCCTGCGGCTTTGATTGCGGCGGCGCAAACTCAGGATATTTTGGCTCAGCAGACAATGGAAATCTTTATGCAGAACTATGGGGCTGAAGCGGGGAATT
>JBBRVV010000213.1:0-4418 GCA_038246525.1 Pseudanabaenales cyanobacterium | reverse complement strand
GCGGTGAAGTCTTGCAGTTGTGGTACTTCTTTCGCTACTCCAAAAGAACAGGGCACTCCAGTTAGTTGTAATTAAGTTGAGCTATTCCTTTCCTAGTTAAGATTTAGATATGCTGGGGGTGTGGGGGCTTCGCCCCCACCAAGGGGTTTTATCTCTTAACCCTACTTCAACAAGGTCTATTTAACGCTTGGTAGCAAAACACTTCAATACAAGTTTATGTGGGAATACTTAATCTCTTTTTTTTCTTTTGTCTCTATTTATGCCCTATTTAGCTTAGGACTAAACTTACAGTGGGGCATGGCAGGGCTAGTGAATTTTGGTCATGTAGCATTTATGACGGTGGGTGCATATACCACGGTAATCTTAAGCAGTCGCGGTGTGCCGATCGCTTTGGCATTATTGGTTGCTACCTTTCTGGCCGCCATGTTGGGTTTGGCAATTGGCTTGGCTACCTTACGCTTAAAAGAAGACTACTTGGCAATTGTTACTATTGGCGTATCTGAGATGGTGCGGCTGGTAGCGACGAATGAAGAGTGGCTCACCCAAGGAACCAGGGGAATTCAAGATTATCCTTTGCCTTTGGTAAATCTTACTTCCCGTGCAGGCTTCCCCTTTACTTTAATGATTTTGGTTTTGATTTGCTTGTCAATTACCTATGTGGGCTTGAGTTGGTTAGAGCGATCGCCTTGGGGCAGAGTATTAAAAGCAATTAGAGAAGATGAAGACGTAGCAATGGCACTAGGTAAAAATGTGTTGCTGTATAAATTGCAGGCATTTGTAATTGGTGGTGCGATCGCTGGGGTTGCTGGTGCATTTTTTGCCTGGCGGTTGACCACAATTTATCCTGAATACTTCATTCCCTTACTCACTCTGCGCGCTTGGATCATTGTGACCATTGGCGGGGCGGGGAGTAACTTGGGCGTACTTCTAGGTGCCTTGATTTATCAAGTATATATAGATGCTCCTAGATTTCTGCCCAATGAGTTGCAGCAAGTATTAGGCGGCGGTCGTTTGGAAGCAATTCAGATTATCTTAATTGGCTTAACTCTAATCTCGATCATAGTTTGGCGACCTCAAGGAATTTTAGGCAATCGGCAAGAACTTACTCTTTCTAAATAATTTAGGCGGTTAGATTGCGCTAAAAAATTAAATAGTTGATCCCGTGATCGCTAGTCACATAATTTTTCAATCTTCTCGACCATATGCTCAAGTTGATAATTGATAATTAATTCTCTGACTTGGTTTTTCATTGCTAGTAGCACTGCAAAAATTACGAAATTTAACTCTGGTTTTGGGAATAATGTTTATTGTCTGAGTTAGATATTAAGGCAGTTACCAATATGTCACTGAAAGCCGCCAAAGAAGCACTTTTACAGAAAAATTATACCGAAGCGATCGCCTTACTTCAAGATTATTGTGACGGGCATCCAGATCCTCAAGGTAAAGACTATGTGCAGGCGCAGATGTGGTTGGTATCGGCCTATCAACGAACAGGTCGGGCAGACAGAGCAATTTCCATTTGTGAACGGTTGCAGGAAACCGATGATCGTCGATTAGATTCTCAGCTACAAGAATGGGCAGAATCTTCGCTGTTAAATTTACGACTTCAGCTTGAAAGTGCTCCAGCGATCGCTGCCAACTTAGATCAAACCGATGTAGTCAAGTCTCATGCCAATCGCTACCGCAAAGCAAATGTGACCCTAGCTGTATCTGGGCTGCGAAAGCTGAAGTATGTGCTTTCCATCTTCACTACTATTTCCTTACAGTTAGCAATTTCAGCGATTTTCTTTTTCTGGTTAGTTTCTAATCTGAACCCCACTTTGGTAATGACTTCAGGCTGGAATGCAGTAGCTTGGACTTTGACCGCAGTTTTTAATCTCTTACTTTTGTTCATGTCACCTTGGATTGTGGATGTGACCCAAGCGCAGTTTTTGAAATTGCAATGGATTACGCTCACCGACCTTGAACCCTACAGTGATGAAGCGGTAGAAATTGTGGAGCAGTTCTGCCAGAAATATCAGCGCGATATCCCCCAAATCGCCCTAGTAGAAGATCCTAATCCAATTGCCTATACCTATGGCATCCTGCCAAATTCTGCCCGATTGGTAGTTAGTCGTGGATTGTTGACCACGCTGGATCGAGAAGAAATTGCTGCAGTTATTGCCTATCAACTTGCTCAGATTTCTAATTGGAGCTTTACAGTTGCCACTTTTACTTCTGCTCCTGCCCAGATTATTTATGCCTTTCAAGTTTGGTGTAGTCGTCTAAGTTTAAGCCTGAAGCGGGGCAAATTTGCGGTGGGAATTATGGCTAAAATTGCTCAATTCTTTTACACTCTGGCACAGTATCCGACACTTTGCACCACCAGGTCTAGCAGTTACTTAAGCGATCATTTTGCTGCTTCGGTTACGGGTAATCCTAATGCCATGTCCCGCGCTTTAACCAAAATTGCTAGAGGAATTGTCACTGTTAATCCATTTGGTCAATCGGTAAGCAGACTTTTGCAGTCGAGTCGTACCATGGCAATCTGTGACTATCAAACTGTAATTCCGACAGGCATGGCATTTGAGATTTTACATAATGGTCAAGACCAAAAATTCCAAACAAATCTCTATCGGGTTTTCCTTTGGGAAATGTTTAATCCCTGGGCAAAGTGGGTTGAGTTCCAATCTTCTCATCCTTTGGTAGGCGATCGCTTGGCTGCATTAACTAATTACACCAAACAGCTAGGCTTAACCTCTGAGTACGAATATGATCAGCTAATCAAAGCAGGTGCAAGTCTAAATCAGAAGCGTCTCTACAAAACCTTTGCTTTAGATCTACTTGTCCAAACTGCGCCTTATACTCTGGCATTATTGGGCTATGTGGTTTCTCAGTATCTCTTCTGGCTCTACGACAATTGGTTGCCATTCAGCTTAGTTGGCATCGGTGCTGGATTGGGCGTAATGCTGCGTGGTAGCTTCCTTTATCCCAACTACAGTCGGGTGGCAGGTACAAACTTAGCCAATCTTCTAGTTGATCCCTATGCTAGTGCCTTGCGTGGTCAGCCTGTGCAAATTCCAGGCGAAATTGTAGGGTATAGCAACAATGATGGAGCAATTGGTTCAATTAATTACGGGATCAAGTTAGCTGATCAATCTGGTTTGATTTACCTAGATTATTTGCCAAATCTGAAATCTCTTTGGAGTGAACCCAACGGCACCGTGAGAAAGCTAGAAGCCCTCGTGGGTGAGTCAGTAGTAGTTACGGGTTGGTTCCGTCGCAATCAAATTGCCGCAATTGATTTAGCTGAATTGAAGCCCATATCGGTAGCCCTAAAATCTAACTTGAAGGTGATTCCTAGTTACCATCAACTTTGGAATAATCTGGTTAGCTCCTTCTTATTTATCTCAGGATTAACGCTTCTCTTAGTCTCCAGCTAGATAATTCAGTTTCGAGCTTTCCAGGTTCCGCCATAGCGATAGTTAGGACTATCTTTGCTGAGATCCCAACAAGACAGGCAAACTAAGTGCCATTTGCCACTATGAATATCGCTTTGATTAATTTGAATCCGATAACGAATTGAACTGGGTTGGCGGCAGTTAGTGCAGGGTTTCATTTAGCTTTTACTTTAGCGTGAGTTAAATTTGAACTTTAATCTTGGCTGATCGTGATCCTGGTTGAGACTGTTTTTTCCGCGCTATCCAAAAAGATGTCAGAAATTCCCTCCATGTCACAACCCCATCTTTAAGTCCAGCATAGGATTTAGGGATTAGGATTACTCAGGTTTTAGCACTAATTAAGGCAGACTGCCAGGATAAAAGTCCCATTAACGATCGCTTTTTACGCAAAATAATATCTCAACCCAAATTCTTGAGCCTCAACCTTGGGAGCGAACCAAAGTTCTTTAAGCTAAATCCATTCTGTGGGAGAGATTTATGGTCAATTATTGCCTTTGATTTACAATCTGCTCGATTTCTTGACAGACTGTTTCTAGTAATGGAGCTTCTGAAGCAATGATATTGTCTTCTTGGCGATCGTGCTTGTGGTGGGGCAATGTTGATAGATTTAGCTTTTGATGGTGTGGAGCGTTGTCATAGTGAAAAATTAGATCGCCTTGGTTACTCATATATTGATAGATATATTTGCCTCTTTCTATTGCTGTCTCTATATCGACAAATTCTCGAATATGCAGTAATGAGCCATTATAGAAATAGACATTGCTTCTGATAAAACCGAGAGTATCTGTCCGCTTTTCTGTCTCAAGTTCAAAGTTTTGGATGATTGGAGAGCTGGTGAGTATGCTTCTGATCCTCTCAAAATAGTTGTCAATCAACAAATTCGATCTCCTTGATGATGGCTATCTTTTGTTGCAATTTTTCTAGCATCCAAGATTCTCCTAACCATTCATCAAATTCTAGGCTGTGTTGTAACTGGTC
>JBBRVV010000212.1:0-4440 GCA_038246525.1 Pseudanabaenales cyanobacterium | reverse complement strand
CCAACAACAGAAAAAAGGTTTTTAGAATACGATTTGGATTTGTTCTAAATCCTGGGGCTTATATCGTCCGATAAAAAACTTAAGCACATACTAAAGCATTTCAATATGCTTAATTTATCTAGCGGCAGTTCCTTGATCTCATTATCCTAAATCTTCGCCCTTTTTCCTTTGGGTAGTCGAGCAATTACCAAATTTGTAATTACGTGGGCAAAAAGTGGATTGATCATTGCATTTAGAAGGTAGAGGAATTACATAAATTATAAAACATCGAATAATACGGTGGTCATGTAACGTTCTGCCCATTCGCTACCGAAGGCTTTTTCTAAAATTCGCTTGGTTTTGTCGTTACGGCGTTGTTGTTCGCAATAGTTACGTTGTCCAGCGAGGATATCTTTCTCTTGTTCAATCTCTGCTAAGCTGTTACTTTGGGTAATCTGGGTGGCAATTTGGCAGTTGAGTTTGATGTAGTTAATCACTAAATCTAAAAAGCGATCGCTCTCATCTGAGTCTTCCAAACGCACAAACACACAGTAGGGAGAAAAAATGTCACCCCAAGTAGGTAGTTCGCGCGGGTGAGAAAAACTTTGACGTGACTCTTGCAAGTGATCTAGAGCTTGCGTAAATTGAGCAGAAAAAGGAACAATGGGAGAAAGATCAGCGATCGCCGCACTAATTGCTCGACGATTTCCGACTAAGTCTGCACCAAAAATTGGTAAGGCATATTTGGAGCGGGGGAACATTACACAGTGGAGAATATCCAGGTTATCCCCCACCTTTGCCAATTCAAGATGAAGCTTCCGAAATTCGGGAGTCTGATAACAAAAGTTTTGAATTTCTACCCTTTCACCTTCCAGTTTGCCTTCCACATAGCCTAAATCTTCAGGCATCTCATACGGAGAGAGGTTAAGATTCGTCTGCCAAGTGGATTGAATGCGGTCAGCCAGGGTTTGAATCAGCGGATTTAATTCCATTACTTATGCAACTTCCTGTAACAGATCTTGATGGAACCAGATCGGTGGAGTGGGAACCTGCCCAAATTTCACCTGAACATAGTCACCGCGCAGTTCTATCACCTCGCCCTTTGTCTCAAAAATGTAGCTAGACCAGCGCGTATCGTTTGCTTTTGCTTCTAAGCTACCTTCCATTTTTTCACGGATAGCATTGACCATTGTGCCTTTTTTGAATGCCATAGGAATAACCTTTTAAATAAATGAATAGTTTTAATCATTTTAACTTTATTGATTGTGCAAAGCCAAGAAAGAAATCACTTCGGCATCGGTGGGCAAGCTAGTAGTTGCGCCTACGCTTTGGATGCTAATTGCCGCAACTGCTTGAGCGTAGCGCATAATTTCCTGAACTTGTTCAGATTGAGAAAGACTGGTAAGCGATCGCTGGCAGAGTTGGTGAATAAATCCTGCTAAAAAAGCATCCCCTGCGCCTACTGGATCAATTGCCTCAACCGTAAAACTGGGCAGGCTACCTTGGCGATCGCCCAAATAGTAACGACAACCTGCTTCTCCATCTGTGACTAATACACCTTCAAGTTCGGGTAATGCTTGGGCGATCGCAGCGGGGCTGGTGGTACGGAAGAACATTTTCGCCTCGGCAGCAGAGACTTTAAGAAAATCCGCATGGGAAAGCAAAATTTGAATTAGTTTTGGTGCTTCTGATGGGTTTTGCCAAAATATTTGTCGCCAGTTTAAATCCACGATCACCTTGACAAAATGCTCTTCTGCTAGTTTCAACGCCCGTCCCACTGCCCTAGAACTAATTGGACTTGCCAGCATTAGAGTTCCCAATACCAAAAAATCCGCCTCGCCAAAAATATGACTGGGCAACAGTTCTGCCGCCAATTGAGCATCCGCATCGCCGACAAAGTGAGAAAAAGTAGGATTTCCAGCCTGATCGGATTTTACAAAAATTTGTCTAGTAGCCGCTTGGGGATGAATTTGAACCGCCCTAGTATCTACCCCAGCTTGATTGAGCGTGCTGAGCAGTTCTTGCCCAATTTGATCCTGTCCCACGCAACCAATAAATCCTGCTGAGGTTCCCAATTTAGCCAGAGCCACAGCTACATTTGCAGGCGCTCCACCTGGATAGGATTTTCCATCGATGTGATCAATCAGAATTTCGCCAAAACAAAGGACTCGCGCCATATTTTCTATTTTCTTATATTATTTAGCATATTAATTTCTAGGAATAGCGATCGCTGCCAATTTCAAATTTTCTGTTTACTTGGAGAGATTAAGCGGTTTTGGTTGAGATTGAATTTCTTTACTAACCTCTGGCTCAACTTTTAGGGCTGGCTGAGAGATGGAAGTAGAAGGGAGGAAAGATTTAATCCGCTTTTGAGTTACTTTTTCAAACCAAGAAAGTGATTCGGGTTTAGAATTTTCAGTTTGCGGTTCTGATTTGATCAACTCTGGCACAAATTTTGGTTCAGCCGAAAGAGATTGAATAATTTTACTGGCTGATGCGGTTTTTACTTTGTTTTGGGAAGCATTAGAGATTTGAATTTTAGATTGGGCACCTGCCTGGGGAATTGCTTGCGGAACTACTTGAACATTTGATTTCGAGCCTAAATCTGATTCGGCTGGATTGGATTGGATTGGTCTTGCGGTGCTAGAAGTAAATACTGGAGGTTCAGATTTATTTGTTGCTTTGGCTTCAGTGCTTGGTGATTGAATCGGAGCTTCAGATTTAATTGCGCGTACCGATGCACTAGATTCTTTTTGGCTTAATGATGCGCTTAACGATTCAGAAATATTTCGCTGAGATTCGGTTAGCTCTTTCTTAGTTTGAATTTCGTCATTTGCCAAGCTAGAAGACTGAGATAAACTTTGGGAAACGCTTAGAGAGGTACTAGCTGAAATACTACTTGCAAGACTGATTGAAGAACTTACAGAAGCGCTTAGATTTTGCGCAGCAATCGAACTAGAAATACTAGCAGCTTGATTTGTGCGCTCTAAATTTTCTTTATAGTTGGGATCGACAATCGCTTCAATTCCCGCGATCGCTTCATTCCTAAACAATCTAGAGAGAGAATCTTTTGCTCCAGGCTGATAGTTGATCAATTTTGCCGTGCTATTGAATTGATTCAAAATTGGCGCACCTTTGGCATCTAGCAATTCTAACTTCACTAGATTTTTACCAGGCTTTAAACCTTTGAGATAGATTGGTTGCCACTGATCAATTAAGAAACTATCTTCGTTTAGGCTTACCTGAATGCGCCAATCGGTTAAGTTCTCATCGGCGATCGCGGCTAAATGTAGTGGAGCATTATGTAACTGGAAATCTAACAATACTGGTTCTGTTCCCACTTGATCAAGCGGGTAGCCATAACTGAGCAAAGGAACTTGGGGTGAGGGCGTATTCTCTCCAGTTTTGCTGTAAACGTGGAAAGTGGCTTGGGCATAAGCACCTTCATTTTTGAAACTTTCATTCCAAGGACGAACTACAAATGCCCTTAGAGTATGAGTACCGACACTCAAATCCTCAAACATTAAAGGTTGGCTGAGATCATAAGTGGACTTGACAGTTTGATTATCGAGTAGCACTTGCACATGGGAACCCAAACCAAACTGCGCATCTTTGAAAATCGGTAAATCTTTAACTTCGAGCTTTACGCTGACATTCGTATCGGCAATTAGCTGATCGGCTTGGGGGCTAAGAATTTTGAGTTGCGGTTCATAGCGATCAAACAGGCGGTTTAGTTTTTGAATTGTATCTGGCGCAGAAACTTCAGCAATTGCCCCTTTTTTAGCTTTACCAGAGGTTTTCTCGGCGGTATTTAGGAGATTCCCAGGCGTAGCCGCAGAGTTAGAGGCGCGATCGCTACAGGCAGCAAGAGATAGGCTAGAGATCAAGAGCAGACTAACTAACCAAACTTTAGATCGATTAAGTAAATTTTTGTTAAGTGCTAGGCGGATATGCGCACCAAAATGCCAGATTCTTTGCCCCAGAATATGCCCCAGTTCGATAATCTTGGTTTTAGCCCACATAAATCCTGTTCGCATCCACAACTACATATCGAAATATATCGGAAAACAGTAATATCCTAGATCTATTGCAAAGATTTTTATTTCTAAGTTTAGGTCTAACTGAGTAAAGTTAAAACTTCAAAGCCTAAAATGATCTAAAACCAATTACGGGGCTGCGCCCTGTGACTCTAATTATTCTCAGTTTACTTACATTAATCTACCTATGACTAGCCAACAACGCCCCAATCAATCTCTTCCTCAATCGCTACAATCTGCCTTTAATCAAGCTAATGCTCTTAAAATCATTAGTGGTTTGCAAAATTTCGATCCAACCTCTGTGCAAATGGTGGTGCAGGCAGCTAACCTCGGTGGTGCTACCTATGTAGATATTGCCGCTAAGTCTGAATTGATCGCGATCGCTAAAAATTGCGGTAACTTGCCTGTATGTGTCTCTGCGGTT
>JBBRVV010000211.1:0-4446 GCA_038246525.1 Pseudanabaenales cyanobacterium | reverse complement strand
TGAATTTTGCGTAAGTCCTATTTATCTTTGATGTTCATTGCTTTGCAAATCGTATGCGTTCCACCGCTATTTTCAATTTCTGCTTGGACGGGAATAATTCGGGTTTCACCATTCACAACTGCGCCGATGTTTATGACTTTTCCTGTAAATGTCCGCCCTGCTGTGGCTACTCTCACCTGTTGACCGATTTTAATTTTGCTTAGGTCTTTCTCGTAAATATTGGCTGTGGCTAGTAGGCGATCGCTTTTTTTCTGAATCTCTAAAAGATACAATTGCGTTGTTCACGTCGAAAATCAAACAGGCTGAATTATCTTTAAAGAACAGAATCATCAGTGAATAATTGACAGATATACAGTGGTAATTCATCAATATCTAGCTTTTCTAGGTTGGGGGCAACTCGTCGGTAATAGTGCGGTTAGCGCTAAATCTCAAAATGGAAGCGATCGCTTGAAGTCGATTTTGCCAGGTAGTCACCCGATAGGGGCGCTCTAGCTTTTCAATTCGTAACCAATTGGGTAAACCTGTAATTAATCGATCAAGACTAGATTTTGCAGTTTGGAGTTTGGCTAAGTCTGGCTTTCGATTCAGGTTTTCTAAAGCCTGTTCTAAAATGTCAGCCTCCTTTTTGAAGCCATTCAGGCTTGAGCCACGCAACCAAAAATTATTTTTTTCCAGCAGAGCTTGCCACTCACGTCTAAGGTCACCATAGCGAATTTGAGCCGCCATGATTGGTTGGCGGAACGGCAAAATCTTAGAAGATTGATTTGCCCGATTATTTTTGAGAATGCCTTCAAAACTTGGGCGTAAATGTTCAGCCGCAAAAAGCGCATAGCCCGTAGAAGAAAGATCGCGCACCGCTTGTAATTGATCTAGCAACTCTAAATCAGGCATATCACGAATCAAAACTCCAGGCAAAACTAGAACGGGAGATTTGCCTACACCCGCAATCACGGGTTGAACGTGTTGGCGCACAAATCTGCTAGTTTCTGGCACATAGGTCATTGGTACAAGCAGATCTAGATCTCCTCTGGCTGTCCAAGCTTCCCAATTTTGTTGAATCCGATTAAAGCGGCGCAGGGGTTCCCAAGGAAATACGGCGGCAGAAAGGATCAATCTAGGTTTAGTTTTGCGCATCTCCTTTGAGACTTTTGCCACAAATTCGGACACCTGTTGGGCACGAAACTGCGTCCAGATCCACCAGAGCGAGCGATCGCTAGGGCTAATTTGATTGGGATCGATGCCTGTAACTTGCTTAAACTTCTGTCTGCCTGCGGTACCGAAGCCCTGTTCCCGTCCTAGCTCTTCACGCGGATAGCGAATGTAATCTAATTGCAAGCCATCCACATCATATTTGGTCACAATTTCGCGGTAGAGACGCAATAAATAGTTTTGAACTTCAGGATTAGCAGGATCGAGGAAGGTTTTCCCTTCTGGCGCAAAAATATCGCCATCCTGTTCACGGTTGGCCCATTGGGGATGCGCCTCTAGTACAGGTCCAATATAGTTTTTAGGCTTACCCACTAAGATATTATGGCGGCGATTGCCTACACCAAACACCCACACCCAGGCATGGATTTCCATACGGCGTTCTTTTGCCAATTTTACGGCTGAAGCCAGGGGATCCCAGCTGCGGGTAAGCGGATTTTGCTGAGGTGCTACCTGACTCGGATAAATCGTATAGCCAGCATTAACGGTTTCGATAAAAACGGTGTTGACGCTACTAGCTGCCATCCGATCAAAAATGCGTGATAGCCCCTGTTCTGAGCCTGCTGCGACAATTGTGCCGCGATCTAGCCAAATTGCTCGTACTTCAGGTAAAGCAGTAAGCGGCTCAGTGGGATAGTCTTTCCATAAACCTTGACGGATTTGTTGCCAGTTAGTCCGTACTTCGCTATAGCGCCCCGCTTGGATTAGGTTGGGCATTGCCTTGAGAAACTCTTGGGCAGAAGCGATCGCTTGGGATTGACCCGAAAAATTACGCTGAGTATTAGTTTGATCAGCCTTAGCGCGGTTGAAGGCACTATCTACTCGCCCTAAAAGATCCTGTAATTCCTGCCGAATTGAGAGAGCCTCGAGCGGATAGATCGGCCGCTTTTGGATAGCGATCGCCGAGTTTGCAGGTAAAACTAATGGATCATCATCAGTTCTAGCCGATCTTGGTTTAGTCTGCTCAGGTTGAAGTGCTTGGGCAAATACGGATGCGGCTGAAGAATTCAGGACAAAACTTGAAGCGAGCAGAAGCGGAATTAGGTTAAGCGATCGCATTTCCAAACAAGACTCACAACAAAAAGGGACAAAAAACAAAGTAAATCGAAAGAATCAGACAAAATTATCGAATTAATGTAGATTCAGATACATTCTTTAATGTTCCGCTAGATTATCTCACTTATCGGAAAACGATCAATTAATTGAATTGCTTGCCTGGCACTGCGATAAATTTCTTCGGTTAAATTTGGCACATGGGGAATTTGGCAAAGGAAATCTAAAGTGCGGCGAATGATCCGCACAATATCACCTTCATCTAAGCTGGCATGACGACAAAGTTCTAGCCATTCCATGCCCAAAGCCCACTGCTCAATCAAAGGCGAGAGTTCATATTCCAGCCAAATCGGGATCAGCACTTCGTTTCGCTTTTGCAACTTGAATAGATCATGGCGAGTATGACGCAAGCTATCGAGCGCCTCTTCCACCGCTGGCGACAAACCAAAATTTACCCAGCTATCGGGGCGGCTATTTTCGGTGACTAAGGCAGCACAAACCGTAGCTAGATGATGGGGTGCAAGCTGATCAAGCTCGCCAGAAGTAATTGCTAAACCTAGCCAAAGTTCGTTGTCGCCGCGAATAGCAGAAATTGATTCACCCAAATCTGTAGGTTGCAATTGCGGATGGTCAGGATCTCCCGCCCATTCTAGGCAGTTGAAGTCCCGCAGGATTTCTACTAAGCCCATAAACTCTTCCCAACGTTGCAGTCTTCTTTGATTGAGCGTGAGGCGCTTAAACTCCAATTCCTTTTGTAATTGATCTAATTTGCGGGATTTTTTCACAATTGCGCCTTTGTCTTCCCAATTTGCGACGGGATGAGCGGTAAGTTGCACTTCTATTTCTTGCACCTGTTGGATTTGGGCTAGGACTTCGGGGGCAGGTGTGCTGGTGGTGAGGGTGGGAATTTGCGCGGCGATCGCTCCTTTTTCTAGATCGGCTTTGAGAATTTGTCCGCGTTTTAGTTCGAGTTCAAGCGGGTAGGGCAATTCTTGATTTAGCCAAAGTCCATCGCCCAGGTTTAAAACATCTTTGTGGGAAATAACGTGCCAGTTGCGATCGCAACCCAAACAAACTAACCAAGGAAACTGCCCAGATCCAGCTACTTTTTCGCTCAAAACTCCACTCACAACTGTGCCTTTGCTAGAGCGGAATAAAAGTAAGGTGCCCGTCAGCGCAAACGGCAGGTATGCACCCAATTCCTGTAACCTTCTTTCTTCCGCTTGTTCGCTCAGATATTTGAGAATGCGTTTCTCTTCTCGCAAGCGATCGCGTAATTTTTCAAACGCTTCAAGTTGCTTTACGTCAATTTCAGCTAAGTCTTGATGCAGTTTTTGAATTTCGGCGGTGATTGTATCCAGGTTTTTGGTTTGCGGTTCTAGCACTAAGTCGGAGAGATATTGCCCAAAGCTGCGCTCTACCAAGTCTTTGGCTTTATCTAAACTGTGGGTGAGTAAAAGATTAAGCACCATGCCATAGCTGGGCGTAAATTGACTAACTAACGGATCTGCCCCTTGAGTGGCTAGTTCAGCAGATTCTTCTGCGCCCTCGTAGCGAGTTTGAATCGTCACCACATGACCCAAAAGATCCATGCCTCTTCTTCCAGCTCTGCCTGCCATTTGCAAAAACTCGGAAGCTTTAAGGCGGCGATGTCCGACATCTGTGCGCTTAGAAATAGTGGAAATTACGGTGGTACGGGCGGGCATATTAATCCCAGCCGCTAGGGTTTCGGTCGCAAACACCACTTTGACTAAGCCCTGTTGGAATAATTCTTCGACTAAGCCCTTCCAGGCGGGTAAAATACCTGCGTGATGAGCGGCGATGCCCCGATAGAGGGCTTGAATATAGTTGGTTCTACCTACTTCAGGATTGATTGCTAAAAAGTTATCCACTTGGGTGCGTAGAGATAAAGCTTCTGGTTCGGTGACTAGATTAATGGTGCCAAGTTCAGCGATCGCTTGATCACAACCACGTCGACTGAAAATAAAATAAATCGCTGGCAACATATCCCGATTTTTGAGCTGGGAAACCACCGCAGGTAAATTTGGAATTAAGGCTTTACTTGAAGATTTTGCCGATTCTGATTCTTTCTTGTGCCCTTTAGCTAGAAACTTGCTGGGAATTTTTGATTTACCACTAGTGCCAGAACGTAAGCGGGGATTGACTCGCTTCAGATTGTCATCCAAC
>JBBRVV010000210.1:0-4457 GCA_038246525.1 Pseudanabaenales cyanobacterium | reverse complement strand
GGAATCAAGGCAATGTAGGCAAAACTCAAACCTAAGCCAAACAGAATACTAGAGCCAAATACAATCGGTGTAACCAGTCGCTTTTCCCGTTTAGTCAGCCCAGGCAGCACAAAACTCACAATCTGATACAAAATTACGGGGCTTGATACCAATAAGCCGCTATAACCTGCCACCTTAAACGAAACAAAAAAGTACTCTCCAGGCGCTAATTGCAAAAATTTTACCCCCTGGGCAGGTTGCTCCAAGAGAGCGACAATTGAGTTTACAAAAGCAAAGCAGCCGATAATCGCAATTACTACTGCTACCAAGCTAATTAAAAGCCGCGATCGCAGTTCTCCCAAATGATCAAATAGGGACATCTCCACGTCCTCGCTTTCATCCTCAGTTTCGTTACGCGCTACCTCCAGATCTTGGGGCTCTTGGTTCTTGTTTGAAATTAACTCAGGTGTAATTAATTCAGGCGTAATTAATCCAGGTGCTGGTATAGTCTCTGGAGCGGGAGAACCTGCAAACTTAGCAGGGTCCAGCACAACGCCATATTTAGATTTGGATATTGAAGCATCCTTAGGAGAACTGGTCATAACAAACTTTTAAACACACATACATTAATATTCTTAGTCTAAGTGCTTTGACCACATGAGCGGATTTTTACCATTTTTCTGGAATTTATCAGCCATAACATCATTGCCAGCAAAATTGCCATGTTAGGATAAAATTGCATACAGTAGTATTGGTTTGGCTCCAAAGCTTTATTCGTAAGGAAAAGGTAAATTTATGGGATTACTTGATCGGATTGGCATGGTTGCCAAGTCTAACTTAAATGCATTAGTGACCGCTGCAGAAGATCCAGAGAAGATTCTGGAACAGACCATTTTCGATATGCAAGAAGACATGGTGCAGCTGCGTCAAGCGGTGGCACAGGCAATGGCAGCATTTAAGCGTCAAGAGCAGCAATACACTCAGGCGAAAACCCAAGCAGATGAATGGGAACGTCGAGCCATGTTAGCTCTACAAAAAGGAGATGAAAATCTAGCCAGAGAAGCACTTAGCCGTAAAAAGTCCCAAGCCGACTCGGCGGCTATTCTGAAATCTAGCTACGATCAACAATCTGGCCAGGTAGAATCGCTCAAGAAAAGTTTGGTCACCCTAGAAGGGAAAATTTCTGAGGCAAAAACCAAAAAAGATATGCTCAAGTCTCGTCTGCAAGCGGCAAAAGCTCAAGAGAACTTGAACAATATGTTAGGCAAGGTAAATACCAGTGCTCCAACAGCAGTGTTTGAGCGAATGGAAGAGCGAGTGATGATGGCTGAAGCGAAAGCAGGTGCAAGTGCAGAGTTGGGCATGGACAATCTTGAGTCGCAGTTCGCTAAACTGGAAGCTGGAGATGGCGTAGATGATGAATTAGAAGCAATGAAAGCTAGAATGCTGGCGGGTAAATCTTCTTCCCAAGCCGCCTTACCTCAAGGCTCGGTTACCGACTCAGCCAAAACTTCTGGAGCTACTGGAGTCGATCCAGAATTAGAAGAACTACGTAGACAGATGCGCTAATTTCTTTCTGATTTGTGTCTTGATTTTTTAGAAATGTTTCAATCTATTTAAAGAAAATTAACCTAGATCAGGGAGTCAATCTAGAGAGTAATCTCAGATTTAGGCTCCCTATCTTTTTGAAATCCTCTCTATCATTAAAATTAGCCATTAAAATTAGCTTAAGCTCAAGCCTCAGTTTATGGCAACCAAACTTACTTTAAGTCAACAAAAAGTATTAGACCTGTTGCAGCAAGTTGAAAAACTTCAGCCTATATCTGCTCAAGGAATCTATTTAGAACTACGCAACCGTCAGGAGACTTTGGGAATTGCCACTATCTATCGCGCCCTAGAAGCTCTGAAAGTTAAAGGGATGATTCGATCGCAGATGTTGGCAACAGGAGAAGCGCTCTACAGTTTGATACCGACCGATCAACATCATCTAAATTGCTTGCAGTGCGGACTTTCGCTGCCAATTCACCTCTGTCCAATTTCTCCTCAAGCTCCGCCTCCAGAGCTAATTCAAGAATTTAAAGTTTATTATCACACTCTAGAGTTTTTTGGCTTGTGTCGAACTTGCCAAGCTACTGTTTAAGCTCTTGCTCCAAACCAAGAATAAGCTCAGACTGAATCTAGGGCTCATGTCTGCCAGAGCTTTGCCAAAATCTGCGTGGGAGAAATGGTACTAATCGGCTGTGCATTAGCTGAACGGACATATTTAATCTGAGCGCGATCGCTTGGCAATAATTTAGCAGGATCAGTGGGACCAAATAACGCTAATAGGCTTGTACCTAGGGCAACTCCCAAGTGCATCGGCGCGCTATCAGTACAAAGCATCAAGTTGGCAGCGGCAATGATCGCAGCCAGTTTGCCAATATCGCTAGGAGAGGTAGTTAAAATGTGGGGCAAAGCTTGATTAACTGCGGCTACAAACTCGCGATCTTCTGGACCATTGATTAAAACCACAGGCAGATTGGGCAATTTTGCGCCTAAATCCTGGATTACTTCGACCCAACTAGCCGCAGGGTAAATTTTATCAATGCCTTTGAGTCGTGCTAATTGGCTGGAACCGCCATGAATTAAAATATAGCCACTTTTAGCTACTCCAAGACGCTGTTGTTCCTGCAAACACCAATCTAAATCGGTTTTCAGTAAATTTAGCTTCATTGGTGGGCAAGACAAATTAATCCCCAAGCCTTTTAGTAGGTCATGGTACATCTGCGCGGCGTATTGATCTAGATCGAGCGCTACGGGATTAGTTAGAAAAATTGTGCCTTTACCAGCATAGGATACACGTTTAGGAATACCTGTTAGCCATAGTAGGAAGCCGACACTGCGACTCTTGCCCAGGGATAAAACTGCATCGTATTCCTGCTCACGGATATTGCCAATCAAATTTGCCCACTCTGCCAGGCTATTATTTGCCTTAAAGTCAAAATTCCATACTTTGCTCACTACTTGGCATACACGATACGCGCCAGCCGCACGCGGTTCGACTACCACATCAATTTTTGCCTGAGGATATTGCAATTTCAAGCTATCAAGGGTAGGGAAAAACAGGATCTGATCGCCAACCCCCCCAGGAACTAGAGCCAGCAATCGCATCATATATTTTAGGTGTACTTTTTAGGTTGACTTAGGTTGACTTCAGCAATATTACCGTGCCAAAGCCCGCGTGGGATCATTATTATTTTAAGCAAGTTATAGTAACCATTTTTATTTGCAAATCTGATTAAAATTGGCATACAATAAAGAGCCACATAAAGTTGGAGAGGTGGCTGAGTGGACGAAAGCGGCCGATTGCTAATCTGTTGTACATCGTAAGTTGTACCGAGGGTTCGAATCCCTCCCTCTCCGTAGAAATTTATCAACTAACAACTAAAATTAACAATTAATTACAAACACTGATAGGCTCGGTAAAAAGTTTGGAAAAATCAACTTCTGCTTCAAGTAACTCAGCCCAAGCTAAGTCAATAGATAGTCTAGAGACTAAAGCGAACTATCTAAAGTTTGACCTAGATGATCTGAATGAGTTAAAAAAACTTACATCTAAAGATGTAGCGGATCTGGCTAAGCGTTTGGAGGAAGATGATTACCCCAATGCCTTTGCAGGGCTGCATGATTGGCACTTACTTAGGGCGATCGCGTTTAATATTCCCGATCTAGTCGAACCTTATCGCCATTTACTTGATCTTGAGCCTTTTGATGAGTGCTGATAATTTATTAAATTTTTTATAGGTAGATGAAAAAATTCGTACTCTGGGGCAAATATTGCGTGGATGTACTGGAAAAGCGAATTCCATTTCGTCAGGCTCATTTAGATAATTTGCGATCGCTTCAATCTGGTGGACAGCTTCTGACTATTGGACCTACTAGCGATCTCACAAAAGTATTTGGGGTATATATTGCAACTGACTTGGAAGCAGCAAGAATCTTGGTAGAGTCTGATCCCTATTGGTTAAACCAGATTTGGATAGAATACGAGTTGTCAGAATGGAATCAAGCAATTTAGTTTGAGGATCTAATCTTAATTCACTGTGTTTTAACCCCCTTAAAAAATTTAACCCGGGTACTACGCCTATCGCAAGCATCTCTTAGTGCTGCTACCTTCCGATCCTGACACGGTTCGAGGGTTGTGATCGCATAGATCCGAGCTTTTACTATATTAACATTAGACGTTGCATGATAGTGGAGAGTCTTATCAACTATATAGAGCCTGTTTCATATCTTAATAAGTAGCAATTCTTCTTAACATTAATCTGATAAAGCAAAGGTTTAATTTGGCTGTAGCATTAAAAAGAGTTCTCTCAAAGTTCGGCACTAGTTCTGTTGCGTAGGTGACTATAAAGCATCACTGAGTTTAGATTAGAGCAATAATGGATTGTCGTCTAAAAAGTTGCCGAATGGATCTATTTTCTCATTCTTGCCCGAGC
>JBBRVV010000209.1:0-4475 GCA_038246525.1 Pseudanabaenales cyanobacterium | reverse complement strand
GTCCTCTAATTTATACTTAGAGAATCCTCGATAAAAAAAAGCAACTGCCGAATTGGATTTAATATTAATAGCTTGATTTAGATCTGATAACGCACCGTTCAAATCAACTAATTCAAGTTTGGTTGCGCCTCGATTATGAAAAGCTTCAGATAAGTTTGGATCGATGCGAATAGCGTTCGTATAATCGGAGATAGCTGACCTTTTATCTCCTAGCCTGTCTTTGAGATTGCCACGATGGTAGTAAGCATCCTTAAAACCAGGTGCAAACGAAATAACTGCGTTAAAATCTTGCATAGCACCTCTAAGGTTGCCCTGTTTGGTTTTGATAAGACCACGGTGAGTTAATGCCTCTACAAAATTGGGGGAAATTTGGAGAGTGCGGTTGTAATCCCGCGTTGCTTCTTCCAGTTTGGATAGACGCATATAAGCATTACCACGATGGTAAAAAGGTTTATCATAGTCAGGTTTAAGACGGATGGCTTCGTTAAAGTCAACAATAGCTGCTTGATAGTCCTCTAATTTATACTTAGAGAATCCTCGATAAAAAAAAGCAACTGCCGAATTGGATTTAATATTAATAGCTTGATTGAGGTCTGATATTGCGCCCTTAAAATCGTTTAAATCCGTCTTGGAAATACCGCTTTTGAGGTAAGCATCAGAATTTTTTGAGTTTAATTGTTTTACTGAAGCTTGACTCGTATTTTTATAGGTCATACTTGATTGAGCCATAACTTTGCTGCCAAAACAATCGAATTGGGACAAAGAAATATAGCAAATCACAGTCAATGGTAAGAGTTTCATAATTTATTTGGTATTTTGTTGCTGCTTTGATTGATTCAATAGGGATTTAAGAGCTTTAGAAATGTTTAAAGCATCTACGTCGGTAGTATGAGACTCAAGAATTTTGCCATCGGACTCGACCAACAACGGATGCAAGGGTCGATCTTTCGCTGATAAGGTCAAAGTATCTGTAGTCTTTTCTACGACAAATTTGTAATTGCCTTTACCATCGGGACGCTCAAATGTAGTTTGTTTAGGGGTATCGACTCCTTCTAGTTGCAATAGTTGGCGACAGTCTCTAGCAAGTTGTAGATTTGATTCGTTATTTAAGGCTGATTCTGGAACTTGTGAAGGAGCAGAAAAAGAATTTTTTGTATCTGAATTTGAGTTATTAGAAAGCTTAGCTAAGTCATCGAACATAGACGTAGCTAATGTCTCGAATTGAAATGAGAAATTAGATTGTATTGGATCTGGATCGGAATTAGAAATCTCTAAAACATCAGAATCGCCTGAATTACTATCTGAATTTTTATCATTAGGTGGAAGAAGATCGAAGTCTTCATCAAAAACATCATCTTTATCTATATCTTTCATGATTGTGGTATCCAAAGATTGTTGAGCAATTGAAAAAATATTAGCCGTATGAATATCTACAAGCTGATTAAAAAGAGCTATTACATTATGAATATCAAGTTGAGAAGTGCTTGAAATCATAAGTTTCTAACGCTCTATATCTGCTGAAACTGATTGTGATGATCTAGCTAAGACTGTCTTAGAGTCTTGCATTTGTTGGAAAATTTGTTTGAAGTTTGCGGAGTCAGATTCACTCATAGAATTTGAAGAAATAAGCCCTTGGGAAGTCTGAAGAATATTTAGACCAGAATTATTACTAGAAACCGTAATATCACCATCATCTGATTTATTCATAGTGTAATTTTCACCTTTAAGAGTTTCTTGACCTGTTTGTGTAAGAGCACTCTGAACGACGGCAATCCCTCGCGCCCCAGATGGAGCCAGATCGCCGAGTCTATCAACCATGGAAAGGTATCCTGTATTCTTAAGAACGTCTTTGAGATCAACAGTAGTTGTTTGATAAGCAGTATTCGTAAAATCAATTTGCTGATCGATCGTCGTATTATCTTGTGTAAATACTGCACCACTCGCCGTCATCTCGAAAGCAGCTATTTGGGTACCTTGATTGTCAGCAATGGTGTAATTATTATCTTGAGACTGAATTGTATAGTCCTCAGCCTCATAGTTACCATCAACTCCTAGTTGGGAAACCAAAGAAACTGATGCAAGTGCCATTGCTTGTTGCCTTAAGTTATCAAAGGTTGTTGGATTAGAGCTTCCCAGTTCATCTAGATCGGATATGCCATCGCCGTCGGAGTCAATAGCATTTGGATTAGTGCCCATGCGGAGTTCATCAGTATCAAGCAAACCGTCGCCATCTGAATCTTTAATAATAGATTCTGGCAGTTGTAAATCTGAAGAGGGAACAAATTCAACATCAATATAATCGTTGGCAGAGGTTTGAGAATTTTGATAATTTTTCCACATATCTTGAATCACCAAAGCACTCGATTGAGTATCTTTAATATCTTTTTCGGGTGTTACATCAACGCCTTCCTTTTTCTTCATAAGTTGGCTGAGCAACAATGCCAATGCTTCAATAAAGCTTTGTTGGATTGATATAATATCGGAATTTGCCCGATCAGATACATTAGTAAAAACCATAATAAAATACCTCTATAATCCTTGAGTCCAATCGAGTGAAGTTGATTTTGATGATGAAACTGTATCTTTGGCATCTTTGGTAGGTAACGGAAATTTATCTAAGAAATATTCCTTACGAACCAAAATTGCTTGATCGGTAATTGGCACCTGATGACCTTCTTGTTCTAATTTAAGTTTGAGCGTGTCCCAGAAAGATTTACTTTTTTCTGCCCGTTCAGCATCAGATTTGGGGATTTTAATTTTGCAACGGCGCGGAATATTAGCTTCTGTTTTCGAGCTATAGCCGGGGGAAATAAGAACGCAATGTCCTTGGGGTAATTTAAGAAAGTCTTCAGGTGCAAAAAGTTTTCGAGTCCGATCTTGTTCGGAAATGCTTGTATTGGATTTACCACCACCAGAACTGCGCGATTTAGATTTATAACTTAAATGTTCATCACCAAGATAGTCAGAGAAGATTTTGGCTGATTCAGGTTCAAGGGGATTAAAAATTGCTTTAGTAGCGCAACCCCCAAAGATTGCCCTAGATACTTCTTTGCCATAGGTTTCTTCGAGTTGAACCAGATTTTGAAACCCCAGCATCGAAGAAAGACCATCTTCACGATGGACATTGAGCCATTGGACGAGGTTTGGTAAATAGAGAGTGGGTAACTCATCGATCGCCACAAGAAGAGGATCTTCACGCTTATTTGTGACATTACGAGTAACAATCATGTGTAAAACAGTGGCTAAGAGCGGCGCTACGACATCTTGCTTTTCTCGTTTCATCCCAATTATTAAAAGGTGTTTACCCTTTAGTTGCATGGGAATCGTAGTCTTGCCACAGAACACGCTGAGAATGTCAGGGGACATAAACCGAGAAAATAAAATACTCGCAGTTGAGATTACTGAAGCTACTGTTTTTTCGGAATCTGCCATCGAGATCAACTGACCAAAGCTAGTTTCTACCCAAGTCGGTAAATTTGCATTTTGGACTCTAGCAGGTAGATTATTAGCACCTAACGCTTTGGCACAAAAAATAATATCTGGATAAGGAGTTGTTTTTGCAAGCAATAATACTGCCTGAATTAGTTGATCGCCACTATTAGTAAAAAATGGATCTTCTCCGCCTTTACTACCAGACTTAAAGTTGCGATTAAGTACGATCGCCACCTGCCTAGCCATATCCACGTCGGCATCATCACGAATAAAATCGAGGGGATTACAGATCCCACTTTCAGGGAAACTAGGTGCAAAAATACTGATTTTATATCCTGCCGCTGCTGCTACTCCCGCAACGCGCGATGACTGCTCTGGATATTTATAATCGTAGAGAATAATTGGAAATCCTTGATCGATCGCACTGCGGATAGCAGGGTCGATCACGCCATAGGTTTTACCCGAACCAGTCCCACCAAGTACAGCGATACCGCGATTAGCATCGGGCAACCAAATAGTTTTACCAGTATTGGATACTTGAATTACTTTAGCTTTTTGACCGTCTGCGGGAGTTTGATGGTTAGGTGTGGCTACGCCTGGATGTGAAATTAATTCAGATGGAAAAGTAAGGTTCGGTGTGACTATATACAGAGAGAGCTTATTGCGTTCGCGGCGATTGATTTGCTCTATGGACTTTTTTCGGGCTGCTGCTATTTCAGAACCATTAGCCCAATGCGCGTTAGCTAAATTATTTTTTTTATTTCGAGATGTACTGCCTAACAAAATCATGCCCACTATGCAGGCAGAAATAATACCTGCTGTCACCGTAGAATTCAGATCGAATGGATTTCCTACTGCAAGAACTATAGATGCAATTGCGCTTTCGGCAACACAAACCGGCGCCACAAACAACGGCGGCGGCGCTACTATTCATAGTGGTACCAATAATTTTATTGGCCCAAATCCAGATGACGGTGGCATTGGCGGCATTCGCCCAACCAGAAACCCGGGCGTTGATAATCCTGCCTTTGCACAAACAACAG
>JBBRVV010000208.1:0-4494 GCA_038246525.1 Pseudanabaenales cyanobacterium | reverse complement strand
ATTAGAGAAATTAAGCGAAAAACAAGGAAGTCAGTTCTCTCCCAACCTAGACTTTTATTTAGTATCACGGGGAAATCTAGCAGAACGGCGATCGCTACTTTTAGCCAAAAAACTAAGAGAACTAGGATTCAGTTTGGAATTAGATGTAACAGGCTCAAAATTTGACAAACAACTTAAGAGAGCAAATTCTAGGGGTGCGATCGCCGCAATTATCTTAGGTGAAACCGAAGCCGAGAACAAACAATTCCAAATAAAATGGCTAAAAACGGGCGAACAGGAAATTTTTAGTTATAGTGATTTAGCGGCGATCGCGCCAAATTTACAAGCGAAGTTGGCTGCTTTAAAGCAGAAATCAGAATAGAAACGAGTGTGAAATTATGGTCTAAAGATAAGTTCCAGTTAACCCCATCATACAAATCAAGATTATGCCAAAAGAAAGATAAGTGTTGGCTAAGCCGTAAAATACTGTAACCAGTCTGTCAGCTAAGTTCATCTCAACCGAGAATCATATTCCTGCTAGCTAAAAGTAACTTGATAAAGGCAGAAAAGTTCTCCTTGACGAGTCGAAGTTACCTTCGCTCCGAGAGTTTTGAGCAGTTTGTTTAGTTCCTTTAACGGGGTCAAAAATATTTCTGTTCCTAAATACATTTCCAAAATTGCCCAGTTTTCGGCTAGTTGAGTATCGGGAGCGATCGCGTCAAAAATAAATATTCCACCAGGTTTCAACACTCTTTTTACTTCTGTCAAAACCAAACGCCAATAGTCAAGTTCGAAGTAGCAACTAAATCCTGTAGCAATTACCCGATCAAATTGAATATTCTCATAATTTATTTGATGGGCAGCCCCAAGCTTTACCCCTTTAAAGAGTTTGGAATTTAATTGCGGGGCGCGCGAGTTTAACGCATCTCTAGCTACCGTACTTACTTCTTGCCCATAAAAAAACAAATCCCATTCGCGCCAGGGATAGACCAAAAAGCTAACGCCACAGCCAATATCAAGACAATGCTGCTTTTTCTCAAACTTTGCCAGTTCCCAAAAAGGGGAACAGAGCGCAGTTGCCAAATTATGCTTCCGCCACTCCTGATAAATTGGCATTTGCAGCACCTCATCGGGCAAATCTAGCTGGTCATTGCGATACTCACGGTCGTACCTAAGTCTGACTGCTTCAATCTGGGGCATCCATTGGTCGTTGGGTAAGTTCAAGGTTAAATGCGAGAAATTAGTTTTTTTATTATCCACTACTTAAGTGACCTGAGTTCAAGTTAAACAGAAGTAGGTATAAAATCTGCCACCGCATTTGCTACTAATCGGTATAAGCTGCCATTGGCAAGCAAGAACAGACTAAATGGCGATCGCCGAAAGCATTATCAATCCGACTGACGGGCACCCAGAATTTTTGAGATTTGCTCCAGGGAGCGGGAAAAGCGGCAGTATTGCGCGAGTAGGGATGTTCCCAAGTATCAGCCAAGAGAACTGCGGCGGTGTGAGGCGCATTCTTTAACGGATTATCCAGCTTATCGATCGTTCCCAATTCAATTTCGGCAACTTCGGCTCGAATCGCAATCATCGCATCGCAGAACCGATCTAGTTCAGTTTTGGATTCGCTTTCGGTGGGTTCGACCATCATTGTGCCAGCTACTGGCCAAGACACGGTAGGAGCGTGATAGCCATAATCCATCAGCCTTTTGGCGATATCATCTACTTCTATTCCAGCAGAGATTTTGAGTTGACGCAAATCCAGAATACATTCATGGGCGACTAATCCTTGCTCGCCACAATACAAAATCGGATAGTAAGGTGCGAGTCGATGGGCAATATAATTGGCATTCAAAATGGCGATCGCCGTAGCAGCCTGTAAACCTGAGCCTCCCATCAAAGCGATATATACCCAAGAAATGGTGAGAATGCTAGCACTTCCCCAGGGAGCAGCCGAAACTGCACCAATTTGAGTAGAAGCTTCTATTCTAAAAATATCAGTAGTCGGTAAGAAAGGCACTAGATGGGAAGCAACCGCGATTGGACCGATGCCTGGACCTCCACCACCATGAGGAATACAGAAGGTTTTGTGTAAATTTAAATGGCAGACATCTGCGCCAAAATCGCCAGGACGACATAGCCCAACTTGGGCATTCATATTCGCGCCATCCATATAGACCTGTCCGCCGAAATAATGCACAATTTCGCAAATTTCACGGATTCCCGCTTCAAATACGCCGTGGGTAGATGGATAGGTGACCATCAATGCGGCTAAATTATGTTGATGGATTTCTGCCTTCTGTTTTAGATCAGCGATGTCAATATTGCCTTTTTGGTCACAGGCGATCGCTACTACTTTCATACCTGCCATCACGGCGCTGGCGGGATTTGTGCCATGGGCAGATTGAGGAATCAGACAGATTTGACGATTGAGGTCGCCACGCTGTTGATGGTATTGCCGAATCACTAACAAGCCCGCATATTCGCCTTGGGAACCAGCATTGGGCTGCAGCGAAACTCCAGCGAATCCAGTAATCTCTGCCAACCAATTCTCTAATTGTTCACAAAGAAGCTGATAGCCCTTGGTCTGATCTAGCGGAATAAAAGGATGAAGGCTGCCAAATTCTGCCCAAGTAACAGGCAACATTTCCGAAGTTCCGTTTAGTTTCATCGTGCAGGAACCCAAGGGAATCATCCCATTTGCTAAAGAAATATCCTTGGATTGCAAGCGATAAATGTAGCGTAACAATTCAGTTTCAGAATGATAGGAATTGAAGACTGGATGGGTGAGAAAGTTGGATTGACGTTGCAGATTTTGGGGAATCGCTAGTGCTGTAATTGTTTCTGGAATGGGAATTTGCTGATCAGTAAAAAGAGAGAGTAAATCTGTTAGATCCTGGAGATTGCAAGTTTCATCCAAACTGATTCCCAAGGTTTGCGGATCTAGTTGGCGCAGATTGATTTTTAGCGATCGCCCTTTCTGTTCAATCTTTTCTAAATTATTGCTTTCTATTTTGATTTGTAAAGTATCAAAATAAGGATTCTCTCCCAACTCATAACCCAAAGATTGCAGCGCATTTGCCAAAGTTACGGTGAGAAGATGGATTCTAGTGGCAATATTTTTTAATCCCTTTGCGCCGTGATAAACGCCGTACATTCCCGCCATAATTGCTAAAAGCACCTGAGCCGTACAGATATTGCTAGTAGCCTTATCGCGGCGAATATGTTGTTCACGGGTTTGGAGCGCCAGACGCAAAGCTGGATTGCCTTGGGCATCCTTTGACATTCCCACAATCCGACCTGGAATCTGGCGTTTGAAAGCATCACGAGTGGCAAAAAAAGCAGCATGGGGTCCACCATAACCCAAGGGAATACCAAAACGTTGACTATTGCCAACTACCACATCGGCACCAAATTCGCCAGGCGGAACCAGCAGGGTCAAACTGAGCAAATCGGCGGCAACGATCGCTAAACCAGCCGCATCATGCAAACTTTGAATAAATTCCTCATATTCGTAAACTGCGCCGTTGGTGGCAGGATATTGTAACAATGCGCCAAATACTTGATTTTCAGGATCTGCCAAATCGTAGCTCTGCCAATCTGCCACGATTACTTTGATCCCTAGGGGCAAAGCGCGAGTTTTGATTACGGCGATCGCCTGGGGATGACAATTTTGATCCACCAAAAAGCGATCGCAATCACCTAATTTCTTGTCTCTCAATCCCCAAATCATGGTCATGGCTTCGGCAGCAGCCGTGGCTTCATCCAATAAAGAGGCATTGGCAATTTCCATCGCAGTCAAATCGCAAACCATCGTCTGAAAATTTAGCAATGCTTCCAACCGTCCCTGGGCGATTTCGGCTTGGTAGGGCGTGTATTGGGTGTACCAGCCAGGACTTTCTAAAATGTTGCGTTGAATCACTGGCGGCGTAATGCAGTTGGCATAGCCCATGCCGATAAAAGAACGAAAAACTTGATTTTGGGCGGCAATTAGTTTCAGGTCTTTTAACAACTGATATTCAGTTCTGGCAACGGGTAAATCCAGGGGCTGCTTTAAGCGGATCGAACTGGGCACGGCATGATCGATCAGCGCATCCAGGGATTCATAGCCAATTTCCGCTAACATTTGGGCGATTTGCTCAGGATTTGCGCCAATATGTCGCCACAGAAATGCGTCTGTATGCTCAAGTTCGGCAAGAATTGTAGTTAAATCTGTCACTGAGTTTTGAGTAGCGATCGCCTGAAATATAGTCATGGTGTTTGAAGAATAGAAGTTTGCCCCATCTGTAAACTATTGTAAAGCAGGAAATCGGCTATACCTGGTTTGGGTACGAAAAAACTAACCCATTTCAAGGCAGAATCTTAGCAAGTGGAAATTTGCAAGGCACTAATGAACTTTAAGCACTCCGATCAAAGCAACCTATGGCGAAATCTGCGCAGAGTAGCGATCGCCGCGGGTGTGATTTTTTTGCTCTGGCGGCTTCAGCAAACTGTGCAACTGATGGCAATCAGCTTATT
>JBBRVV010000207.1:0-4497 GCA_038246525.1 Pseudanabaenales cyanobacterium | reverse complement strand
TCCAATTAGGCACTGGTGGTCAGAGTTTAGCCTCCAAACCAAGCTGATGGCAGTTTTGACTTTGATTGTGTCTTTGCTGATGAGCGGCATTACATTTTGGGCAGTAAATGACATTCAAACCGATGCCAGGCTAAATGATACTAGGTTCGGTAGGGACTTGGGACTATTACTAGCTGCCAATGTGGCACATTTAGTTGCCGATAATGACCTCACAGAAGTTGCCAGAGTCTCCAAAGACTTCTATGACAGCAGTTCCAGTATTCGCTACATTCTCTATGCCGATCGCGATGGCGAAATTTATTACGGCATTCCCTTCTCAGCCAATGAAGTGCAAAGCTCCCTTACTATTCGTCGCCGTATTCAATTGCCAGAGGATATCGCTGCCAATCCCAGTCGTCCCCTCGTGCGTCAACACGTCACCCCAGCAGGCGAAGTAACAGATGTATTTGTGAATCTCAGCTATGACCAAAAGCAACTAGGAGTTTTAGCGATCGGGATCAATCCAAACCCTGCGGTAGTTTCTTCTTCTAGTCTTACTTTGGATGTGGCTACGGCGGTATTTGTTTCAATTTGGGCAATGGTAATTTTGGGGGCAGCATCCAATGCGGTAGCCATTACTCGCCCGATCAAGCAACTAGTAGAAGGCGTAAAAAGTATTTCTAGCGGCAACTTCAAGCAAAGAATTGACCTTCCCTTTGGTGGCGAATTAGGCGAATTGATCCGCAGTTTCAATCAGATGGCAAAAAGGCTAGAAAGTTATGAGGAGCAGAACATTGAAAAACTAACTGCCGAAAAAGCCAAGCTAGAAACCCTAGTTGCCACGATCGCTGATGGCGCAATTTTGCTTGATTCTAATCTTCAAGTGATCTTGAGCAATCCCGCGGCAATTAAGATGTTCGGCTGGGAAGCACACCAGGTTACGCGCGGGAATATTCTAGAGATCCTACCTAATAATGTTTCCACTCAAATTTCTCGTCCACTACTTGAGATTGCTGCAGGCGAAAGAGAAGGTGGAGAGATTCGCATAGTTGCCCCTCACGACAGCAGCGAAGTAAATTTTTATCGCGGTGCCCTACGCATCTGTATCAGTCAGGTTTTAACTAGCAATAATTCTCTAAAGGGGATTGCCATGTCAGTTCAAGACATCACTAGAGAGGTAGAATTGAATGCCGCTCAAAGTCGGTTTATCAGCAATGTTAGCCATGAGTTACGTACACCTCTATTCAACATTAAGTCTTTTATTGAGACTCTACATGAATATGGTGATGAGCTTTCAGATGAGCAAAAATCAGAATTTTTGGATACCGCAAATAATGAAACCGATCGCTTAACTCGCCTTGTAAATGATGTTTTAGACCTATCTCGCATTGAATCAGGTCGTTCCTATCGATTCGAGCCTGTAGAACTCACCCAAACTATTGAACAGGTTTTGCGCACCTATAAACTGAATGCTAAGGATAAGGGAGTACAATTAATCGGTGACGTGATGCCTGATCTGCCCAGAGTGTGGGGGAATTACGATCTTTTATTACAGGTCTTCTCAAACCTAGTGGGAAATGCCCTAAAATTCACTAACGTTGGTGGCACTGTAACCATGCGAGCGATACTCTGGCAGGAGGATAACTCTATGGTGCCAAATCATCCTGTAAATCGCGTAAGAGTCGAAGTAACTGATACAGGCATTGGCATCGATCCCCAAGATCAGCAGCGCATTTTTGATCGCTTCTTTCGGGTAGAGAATCGAGTTCATACTTTGGAAGGAACTGGCTTAGGCTTGTCGATAGTGCAAAATATTATTGAAAAGCACCATAGCAGAATTCATTTGCAAAGCGAAGTCGGGGTTGGCACTACCTTTTGGTTTGATCTCAGCATTATTCAAGAAAAGTGTGATTTACTCTTGCAGCCAACTAATTCAAATTTACAATTGGCTCCCGCCTCAGAAGTAAAGACTCTCCAGGTTTGAAATTATTTGGATCGCTAGGATTTTAGATACAATAAGTGCAAGTCTAAGGAATGTGAGTTTTAGTAATTTATTAATCGGGTTTTCGTTCAGTTTTACGGGATAGAATCTCTTTGATCACCAAGGTCACCACTGCTAACATCGCTAACACAATTGAAGCGGCAAAAGCTTCTTGCGATTCGTAATTTTTGTAGGCATCCTCTACATAGAGCGGTAAAGTTTGAGTTGCTCCAGCAATATTTCCAGAAACTACAGACACTGCGCCAAATTCTCCCATTGCTCTGGCATTGGTCAACAACAAGCCGTAAAGTAATCCCCAACGAATATTCGGTACGGTTACTCGCCAAAAAATTTGCCAATCACTTGCGCCCAAAGTTCGCGCCGCTTCTTCTTCGGCTGAACCCACTTCTGCTAAAATTGGCATTACTTCTCTTGCTACAAATGGAAGAGTTACGAAGGCAGTAGCCAAAATAATCCCTGGTGGCGAGAAAATAATCTTCCAACCAACTTGTTCCAAAAAATTGCCAAACCAACCATTGCGTCCATAGAGCAACACAATCATTAATCCCGCAACTACAGGCGAAATCGCAAAGGGTAAATCGATTAAACTGATTAAAAGTGTTCTACCAAAGAAGCGATCGCGAGCAATTACCCAAGCAGCACAGAGCCCAAAGATCGTATTCAAAGGGAGTGCAACCCCAGTGATAAATAAAGTTAACTTTAAGGCACTTAAAAAATCTTCTCCAGTCAAGGCTGCAAAGAAAGGAGCTAAACCTTTAGAAAAAGCGATATACCCAACATTCGCTACAGGGAAAAAGAGAACCAAGCCTAAGTAAAAGACAGCAACTAAGATTAAACAGGTTTTTAGCCAAAACGAACCTTTGAGATGCCGATTCTGTTTTAAAGATTCAACTTCAGAATTAAAGCTCATACTTTTGTTGCCAGGCTTGGAGAAAATTAATAATCAGAATTAAAATCAAAGAAAAGATTAGCATAATCGCGCCAATCACAGTTGCTCCGCCATAGTCATAGTTTTCTAGCCGCTCAAATACTAATACTGGGGCGATTAAATCCTCAAAAGGGGTATTGGAAGCAATAATCACAATTGAACCGAATTCTCCCACTGCCCTAGAGAAGCCTAAAGTTATACCTGTGAGCAAAGCTGGAATCAGCGGGGGAAAAATTACTCGCACAAAGGTTTGAAAATGAGTTGCACCTAAACTTCTAGCCGATTCTTCTGTTTCCTTCTCGATCGCTTGAACTACGGGTTGTAGTGTACGAACCACAAAGGGTAAAGAAATAAAAACCATGGCAATAAACACCCCGATGCGAGTAAAGGCAATTTTGATCCCCAAGGGTGCAAACAGGGAACCAATCCAACCATTTTCGCTATATATGGTTGCCAAGGTAATTCCTGCCACCGCCGTCGGCAAAGCAAAGGGCAAATCTACCGCCGCATCCACAATTCTTCTGCCAGGAAATTGATAGCGCACCAACACCCAAGCCAATAACATGCCAAATATGCCATTCAAAGCTGCTGCCAGAAACGCCGTGATAAAAGTAAACTTGTAAGCCGCGATCGCGACTGGATCGATCGCAATTTGCCAAATTTGGTCTAGCGGTAAGCTGAATGCCTTGGTAAAAAGGGCAACAATCGGCAGAAATAACATTATTCCGAGATAGCCGAAGGTAATCAGCCAGGGAATTGAGGGCGGTTTAATTGCTGCCATTACCAATTTTCTAAAGTTTCTAGGTCTTTTCACAAATCTACACTCAAATTTAAGTCATACAGGTAACTGAGCGCCCATAGAAATTTGCACCTGGCGATCGCAATTTGGCTGGTGAGCTATGCCTTGAACTAGGGCTACTAGCTCGGTAGTGATTGGGATTAAAGTTTGGGTCATAATTAAGGGGCGACAAATCATCTAAAAGCACATGATTTTACCGTAGATTGCTCAATATAGATGCTAAACCTAGATCTTGGCAAGAGATTGATTTTTGTGAACAATTATGAGATGTTAATCATCTGTATCTTCATGTATTTTTCGTAGATTGTTTACAAACTAAAAGTTGGTTTTGTTTAGAGGTTACTTACATCATGTTGTTTAATTTTTTTAGGGCTGATTTTGTTAAGACATCTAGCGATCGCGCATCAAGCAGAAAATTGGCAAACAACTCAAAAATTCTAGGTTCAGTATTTGTGTTCGGATTAATTAGCACTGTTACCTACTTACACAACTCAACTCAACAAGTAGCCTCTCAGCCCAAAACTGTAGAAATTACCCTTGCCTCTTTTGCCGTAACTAAATCCGCCTACGAGCGAATCATTCCCAAGTTTGTCGAAAAGTGGAAAAAAGAAAATGGCGGGCAGGAGATAAGATTTCGGCAGAGCTATGGTGGATCAGGTTCCCAAACCCGCGCGATTATTGATGGACTAGAAGCAGATGTGGTTCATTTAGCATTGGCACAGGATACTAATCGCCTGCAACAAGCTGGTTTAATTAATGCAGGTTGGGAAAAGGAAACACCTAACAATG
>JBBRVV010000206.1:0-4498 GCA_038246525.1 Pseudanabaenales cyanobacterium | reverse complement strand
TGGCGCGATCGCATTAGTAATTAAAGCGGGAAACTTGGCAAATCCTCTTCTGGATCTCACTTCTACTAAGTCTTGGTCTTCAATTCCCAACTTTTTGGCATCACGAGGATGAATCTCAATAAATGGATTTGGGTGCATTTGTTGGATTTTAGGAATGCGACCTGTACGAGTTTGGGTGTGCCAATGTCCGTAGAGTCTGCCTGTGGTCAGGGCAAATGGATATTCTAGATCAGTTGGTTCTGCCATTCCTTGGGAGTGATATGCACCAAAATTTGCGCGGCGATCGCGTGTATGGAATTGCAAGTCGGTATACAGCCTTTTATTCGTGATCTTGCTCACTCGCGTTTCTGGTTCTGCACATGGCAACTGCATTGCGCCTTCGCTAGCTAAAATTGCGTGACTAATTCCTGAATGATCGCAAACTCTGCCTTTGGTAATTTTGGCAAATTCGGTATACACTTCACCAGAGTCTTGGAAAGAGAATTGTGGCTCAAAACCCAACCTGCGTCCGACTTCAGCGAAGATTTCCCAATCGTGGCGCGATTCTCCCATACAGGGCTGAAAAGCAGGACAGAGAGAGACCATGCGCTCGGAATTAGTCATTGTGCCAGTCTTTTCGCTCCATTGGGTGGCAGGCAAAAGTAAATGGGCGTAGGCAGAAGTTTCGGTGGGATAGTAGGCATCTTGATAAACGGTAAATTTACATTTCTTCAGCGCTTTTTTGGTGCGTACCAAATCAGGGAAGCTAACCACAGGATTAGTTGCTGCAATCCAGAGAAACTGAACTTCTCCCTGCTCAATCCCGCGAATGATTTCCCAGGCATCTCTACCAGGTTGAGCCGAAATCTGTCCTGATGACAATCCCCAATGCTCTTCCAATTCACGCCGATGATCAGGATTTTTGACCGAACGATAACCAGGCAGTAAATGGCTCAAACCGCCTGCCTCTCTACCTCCCATCGCATTTGGTTGTCCTGTGAGTGAGAATGCGCCTGCACCTGGTTTGCCAATTTGGGCAGTGAGTAAATGCAAATTGATAATTGATTGTACTTTTGCCGTTCCTTGAGCAGATTGATTAATTCCCATTGACCAAAGGGAAAGAACAGCTTCAGATTCTGCCCAATATTTTGCGGCGGTTTCTAAGTCTTGTTCAGGTATGCCACAGGTACTTGCTACTTTTTCGGGCGGATAGAGCTGCACTAACTCACAAAACTCAGCAAATCCATTAGTATGTTTCTGAATAAATAAGCGATCGCACTTTTCCCATTTCAGTAACAAATAAGCAATACCGTTGAGCAAATCTATATCGGTGCCAGGTTGAATTGCTAAATGTAAATCGGCAACTTCTGCCGTTTGGGTGCGACGGGGATCGACTACGATCAGCTTCACTCCAGGTTTTGCTTTATGATGACGACGCAGACGATTAAACAGAATCGGATGACATTCCGCCATATTGCTACCGATAATGAAAGCGCAATCAGTTAAATCCAAGTCTTCATAACAACAGGGTGGACCATCGGAACCAAAACTCTTGATATAGCCAGAAACCGCCGAAGACATACAGAGCCTGGAGTTGGCATCAAAGTTATTCGTTCCCAAACAGCCCTTAAATAATTTTTGGGCGACATAGTAATCTTCAGTTTGGAATTGTCCAGAGCCATACATTGAGAGAGCATCCACGCCAAATTCTGCCCTGGTTTGCTGAATTTCTGACACAATTTTCTCTAGCGCTTCGTCCCAACTCACGCGCCGAAATTCTGCTTCCAGATTCTCTCGTAGCATTGGATAAAGCAAGCGATCCTTGGCAATCGATTCCATAATCGTTGCGCCTTTCACGCAGACCATGCCCTGGCTAGAAGGATGTGCACGATCGCCTCTAATTTTATAAGCGGTTTCAATCCGTTGGTCTTTACGTTCAGTGGACTGACTTACAGCTTCCAAGCCACAACCTACACCACAGTATGGACAGAGGGTTTGAACGAGGTTTATCATTAATTAAAGTGAGTGCTTAAAGTTAGCCTAGGAAATGCGGATGGCTCTTAATCTTAGCGAATATTTGAGCGAATATTTGCGTCTATGCCAGAACCCTCGCGTAAATCTAGAGGCTGCTGATATTGATTCAAGTTTGCTAACGGCTGACTAGGATCGAAGGTGCTACCATCGCTCAAAGTGAGAATGGCATCCGATTGGGGTAAGAAGTCAATGTCCATTTCTGTTGCTACCTGTTGGAATAGGTCAAATCGCACCAAATCACCCAGAATTTTGGCATAGTTCGGCGGAAATTTAATCATTCCCCACCTTGCCATTTGCACTAAGACCCAAAGTTGTTCACTTGATCTTGGCGCATTATCCACCGCAAATAAATTGAAGTCTTGTAAATAAAGAGATGTACCTGTACCGCGACGATAGGGACCCGCTAAACCTGGACGAATATGCAGCGAGTCGGTATTCAGATATTGAGGTAGTGCCAAAATTTGAATTACTTGGTCACGATTTTCAGCCGCATGACAGAATTGACAAGCTTCAAGCAGCGATCGCACTAAGGCAATATGAGAGTTGGGATACTGCTCTGCCCAAGCCGTAGTGACACCTAAAACCTTTTCCGCATGACCATTCCAAATTTCCAGATCTGTAGCTGCGATAATGCCTAGATTTTCGTTTACTGCTCTAGAAGTCCAGGGTTCACCTACACAGAAGCCAATAATATTTCCTGCTTGAAGATTCGCAATCATTTGAGCGGGTGGGATTGGAATAATCGATACTTCATTTTCGGGATCAATGCCTGCACCTACTAGCCAGTGACGCAGTAGAAAATTATGCATGGAAGCGGGATGAACCATGCCAAAGGTAGGCTTAGCGGTGTTTTGATTTGCCTGAGACCGAACTTGATTATGGGCTTGAGCTTCACGGCTGACCAGGTATTTTTTCAGGCTTGCCGCATCTTTTACGCCTACTTCGTATAGTTCTTGACTGAGCGCGATCGCATTGCCATTCCGAGAGAGAGTAAGTGCAGTTTGCATCGCAATTTGCGGCTTCTTGCCCATGCCCAAACTCATAGCCAGAGGCATTCCCGTCACCATTTGAGCTGCATCTAGCCTACCTTCTCTCACGCCATCAGCGATCGCATTCCAACTCCCTTCCCGAGAAAGTTTGACTTCCAAACCAGGTTTTGCAAAAATGCCAAGCTCCAGCGCGATCGCTAAAGGCGCACAATCGGTTAAGGGAATAAAGCCAAGCTCCAGGTTGATCTTTTCGATCTTGCCGCGACTGACTGCCACCACTTTTTCGGTGTTTACTTTCGCTAGTTTGCGCTTCTTCTGCACATTCAGAAATTCTACTAATTCGCCTCTCATGCGGTAATAGTTGGGATTATTGATCACTTCCATTCTGGCTCTAGGTCGAGGCAAATCCACTTGCAGAATCTGTCCAATTTTTGCCGCAGGGCCGTTGGTCATCATCACCACGCGATCGCTCAAAAGTAACGCTTCATCCACATCATGGGTTACCATCACCGCTGAGATTTGATTTTGGTTACAGATTTTCATTAATTGCTCTTGCAAATTGCCCCTAGTCAGCGCATCTAAGGCACCAAAAGGCTCGTCTAGTAAAAGTAATTTAGGCTTCAGTGCTAAAGCCCTAGCAATTCCTACCCTCTGTTTCATCCCACCCGAAATTTGACGCGGATACTTATCGGCAGCAGGGCGCAAATTCACCAAGTCAAGATGTTCTTCGACAATTTGGCTTCTTTCGGCTTTCGATAATCTCCGAAAAACTCGATTTACACCCAAGGCAATATTTTGACGCACAGTCAGCCAAGGTAAAAGCGAATGATTTTGAAATACCACCATTCGATCTGGCCCAGGATCGCGTACTTCTCCACCTTCTAAAACAATTCCTCCCGCCGAAGCCTTGTCCAAGCCCGCTAGGATATTCAGTACTGTAGATTTACCACAGCCAGAGTGTCCAATGATCGAAATGAACTCTCCTCGCTTAATTTCCAAATAAACGTCCTTAAGTGCCACATAAGTTCCGCCATCAGAGGTGCGAAACACGCGATCAATATGGTCGATTTCCACAAATGGAACTTCATCTGGTGACACCGAGGCCATCCGCACCGCCATTAAAGAGGGCATCGAAAAAAACAGCCGCTATGCCAATCCCCCGTTCGTTTATTTCCCCAAGGGGACGTACCTGGTCACAGGCCCCTTGGAAAGCCGCGTGGAAGAATTCGGCTGGAGCGGCGGGTGGCGGGCGGGCATGTTGCTCCGCGGTGAGAGCCAGGAAAAGAGCATCATCAAGCTCAAGGACAACCTGCCCGATTACGCCGATGCCGCAAAACCAAAGTGGGTCATCGCCAGCGGATCGGAATCCGACAAGCGCACCAAGGCTGGCGACAAGCCGATGGACGGCGGGGGTAACCGCGCCTTTCGCCACGCCGTGATGAACCTCACCGTCGATGTCGGCGACAACCCCGGCGCCATCGGCGTGGATTTCGTCG
>JBBRVV010000205.1:0-4515 GCA_038246525.1 Pseudanabaenales cyanobacterium | reverse complement strand
GCTCTAGATAAACAATCTGGTCGAGATGTGGTGACTCTGATGCAAACCATGGTGAAACAAACGGGTATGACCATTTTGATGGTGACCCACGATAATCGGATTCTGGATGTTGCTGATCGGATCATTAATCTGGTGGATGGCAGAATTGAATCCGATCGCCGAGCCGCCGACCCTGAGTTTGGCAAAAATAGCCTCAATGCGGTGATCCACTAACTTTGATTACTACTACGGATTTTCTAAGCCATTTACCCTCCGATTAACTGACCTCACCTCTTCCAAAAGGATATTAAAGCGTTGATCCGTCTCTACCTTCCAGCGCCTATATTCGGTAGAAGATTCAAGTAATCGATTAATACCAATTGACATCAGTTGCATTTGCTCATTGCGATCAGCATTTTGCGCTTCAATATCTGTTTTCCATTGCTTATCTTCAACAGAAGCCTCAAGTAAGTGATTAATACTTATTGACATTAGTTGCATTTGCTGTTCACGCATAGAATTTTGCTCCACGGTTAAAGCTAGGATTGCTTCTATCCGTTCAAATCTTGCTTCTATTTCTTCTGGTATCATGATTTTTCTGAATAACTTTTTCTGAATAACTTAGGTAAATATTATCCTGCGGGGGTAGCACGTTTGTAGGCTTCATCTAAAACTTCGCTGAGGGTGGGGTGAGCATGGACAATCCGCGCTAGATCTTGCACTTTTGCCCGTTGAGCGATCGCGTTGGCAGCTTCTTGAATCAAATCTGAGGCATGAATTCCCATAATATGCACGCCTAAAAGTTCGCCAGTATCTTGACGGTAAATGATCTTTGCCAAGCCATCGGTTTCTGCTTCAGCGATCGCCTTTGAATTTCCCTTGAAGTATGAGCGCACAGTACTGATTTCAAAATTATGTTCCTTTGCCTGGGCTTGAGCTTGGGGTTCGGTTAGTCCCACAAAGCTAATTTCGGGATGGGTGAAGGCAGCAGCAGGAATGCTGAGATAGTCGACCTTGGCATGGCGATCGCAGATATTTTCGACTGCGGCAATTCCTTGGGCAGAGGCAGTATGAGCCAGCATCATTTTGCCTGTGGCATCTCCGATCGCATATACATGGGGCGCAGATGTTGCCATCCGATCATCTACTTCAATAAAGCCACGATTGGCAGTCAGACCTACGGTTTCTAAGCCTAGATCCTGGGTGAGTGGAATTCTACCTGTGGCAACCAAACAGGCATCTACTTCCAAAATTTCGCCATCGGATAGTTCAATGATCACGGGTGAGCCTGGCGTGATTTTTTTTGCCCGCACTCCCACTTTGGTTTCGATGTCCCGCGACTTGAGCAGCACTCGCTCCGCAATCTTGGCAATATCTGGATCAAAGGCGGGCATTAAGGTGTCTAGCGCCTCAATCATGGTCACTTCACTACCCAGGGCGGTGTAAATATCCGAAAATTCTAAGCCAATATACCCACTACCCACAATCGCAATCCACTGGGGCAACCAATCTAGGCGAATCCCTTCATCACTGGTAAATACGGTTTTACCGTCTAATTCAATCCCAGGGGGCACGAAGGGAGCGGAGCCTGTGGCAATGATAATATCTTTAGCCTTGTATAAGCGATCGCATGTTTGATCTTTAACCTGAACCGTATTTGCCCCAGCCAAACTGCCCCGACCCACTAGAATATCTACACCCAGCCGCTTGAGACTATTAGTAAGATCACCGCGCAATTTGTCCACGGTTTTACTGGCATGGTTAGCGATCGCCCCCCGATCAAAAGTGGTTTCACCCACCTCGATCCCCAAAAGTTTTAAGTGTTCTTTGGCGCGTAGCTCTCGCACTCTACCCGATGCTGCCAACAATGCCTTGGAAGGAATACAGCCCCGATTCACACAGGTTCCACCTAGTTCGCCCATTTCCACGATCGCGGTTTTTAAACCCGCAGCCACAGCGTGTAATGCTGCCCCATGTCCACCTACGCCAGCCCCAATAATCACCAAGTCGTAATCAAATTGCACCCGAATTTCTCCTTTTATTTTTTGCTTTCTCCTATTTTGACATTTAGCAGTTAGATTGACTTCTCTAGCCGAAAATTGATAAAAATCTGACCGCGGCAACATACCTGCTGTTGTTTGACCAGACTAAAACCTAATTTTTGAAAAAATGGCTTAGCGGTGATGCTCGCTTCTACAAATAAGGATCGCAAATTTAATTCAAGGGCTTTTGTCTCGATTGCCTGATATAAAAGTTTACCGATCCCCTGTCTCTGAAAATTTTTGTGACAGTAAAAACAATCTATGTGACCATTTGGCTCCAGTTCGGCAAAGCCCACGATCAAGTCTCGAAGCACCGCTACATAGGTGAATCTGCTTGAGCAAATATTTTCCCAAGCTCGAAAGTCAATCTGATCGGGTGCCCAAGCTCTTACTTGCTCGATTGAATAATCTTTGAGATTAACCTCTCTCACAGTTTGATGAAATAGCTGTGCTATTTGAGTCGCATCTTCTTTCTGAAAAAGTCTAATTTCTAATCTAGTGTTTTTCACCCTTGGTAATCTTAAATTCTGATCGCTGTCTCTTCATCGGTTGCGATCGCGCCCAAATGAGCCAAAAACGCCACAACGATTAACTCCAAAGCGATGTAGCTATTGTCGATATTCTTGAAGTAGAGATATCACTTCGGCTCTGTTTTGAACAGGCATTTTTTGCATAAAGTAACCACATCGTTGGGTTGATCAGATAGCTTTGTCGTTAGATAATTATGAAGGCGATCGCTACTTATCGGTTAAACATTGGGTAGACAAATCTTTAACTTTAGTTTTTTATCCCTCTGAGCGTTTGATGCGTTCAATTTCTGCCTGTAAATCGTTAATTTGGCGGCGAAGTTGATCTGCTTGACTAGATTTACTTGTATCAGTAGGTGAAGATTCTACATCTACCCCTGTATTTTGTTTGACATAATTGCCCTTACGAATCTCTTGATACTGATCAGAAATTGCCCACTCACGCAAATAATGGATTCTCTCTACTGGAAATGGATGACTAAGCATGGTACTGGAGCTTAATCCGTTATAGAGCAAAAATTTATAGATCTGATTGAGCGAGTCGCGATCAAGTTCTTGATAGTTCTCTGATTGACGAATAAATTCTGCCATGTTGACTTCATGTCCATAGGCGCGGCTACCACCACTAATTTTCATCATGGTTTGCATCACCGTATCTAAATCATCTACGACTAAAAGGGCAGCGCGATCGCAGGAAAGTTCGGCTTTTCTCCTCCATTCAAAAAAAGCAAAAATCAAACCAGAACTAATTAATCCACCTAAACCAAAGGTACGTTCACTCAATTCAGCGATCGCATTCATTGTCCACATTGCCATTTGGATCAAGATTGTATGTCCACATTTGATATGACCAAGTTCATGGGCGAGCACAACTTTGATTTCAGCTTCGGTGAGTAATTCCAAAACCCCCGAATAAATAATGATGTAGGGATTATCCTTACCCAATGAGTAGGCATTAACAGCAGGATTTTGCGCTACAAATAGAGTGGGTTCAGGACTAATATCTAAGTCACTCAAGCATTCCCGATAGAGTCGATAAATGGTGGAATACTGCCTGGCTCCAACTTGGATATAGTTTCCAAGATTATAGATTTGTTGGGGACGTTCAGATAAAAACTCTACAAACTTGCGGGCAACAAAATCAAAACCAGGAACGCTTCTTAAAGATTGCTCTGCCTGTTGATCTAAAGGATGACGGAAGGCTTCGCTAGAAATGCCAGGATACTTGGACATGGGTTTATGCACCAATAACTGAGTTTAATTTTAAGGCTTTGAGATCAACTTCGGTGAAAAAACAACTTCTTACGCCAGTATGGCAGGCAATATTGCCGATTTGTTCGATTTTTACCAGGATTACATCGCGATCGCAATCATAAAATAATTGTTTGAGCTTTTGGATATGTCCTGAGCTTTCGCCCTTATGCCACAATTTTTGCCGCGATCGACTCCAATAGTGGACTTCGCCTGTAGTGATCGTTTGGATAATAGATTCACGGTTCATCCATGCCACCATTAAAACGGTGTTGTCTTGGTAGTCCTGCGCGATCGCGGGAATTAATCCTTTCTGATCAAATTTGAGACTACTTAACAACTCTTCTAGAGGGGGTATTGACATATTTCTTAGGGATGAAGAATAAATAAGGTATGCAAAATAGGATAGTCTAAGAGGGGGAACGGGAGCAAATAATAATGTACTCTTCTGAAGAGATTGAGTTAGAAATGGTGAAGTTTTACAATTCACTAAGGGAAAAAGAAAGTAGGAGGACAAAAGGGACACAAAGGAAAAACGCGAAAAGGATTCAATCGGGTAGATCGTTATGAGATATTGAGTCCTGAAGCATGTCCAAAATGCGGTAGTCAAGCCTTTGTCGTTAGGGTACGACCTTGAAATAATACGGGAATAATGGGATAACAAAGAGTAAATTAGCCAGCAGGGAAAAAGATGTCAGCAAAATTAACAAGGTTAG
>JBBRVV010000204.1:0-4519 GCA_038246525.1 Pseudanabaenales cyanobacterium | reverse complement strand
GCTCAAACCCGAACCAGTGAATTTCTAAACAGCTTGCAAAGCAAGCTGTTTAGAAATAGATACGCAGCATCAACTTTTCTCAAACAACATTATCAAATTCAATATGATTTATCCATCACAAGAAAAATTAAATCCAACGCAAATACAGGCTCTACAGGCTATAACTATGCTTCCTCAAAATAAAGGACGCGACATAGTTCTAGCGATTGATCGTACTCAAAGCGTAAAGATTGAAGAAGAAGGGCGTGTTCGGATGACGCAAATCATTCGAGATACCCTGACGATAGGCGATCGCATTTATATTGTCGATTTTGCGACAGAAGTAAGTTTTCCTGAATCGCCAATAATTATTCGCTCGAATGATGATAAAACGCAATTGTTGGATAGGCTGAATTTTAACACTGATCCCACTAAACGAAATACTGACATTCAAAATGCGGAACAAAAAATTTATAGGCGATTAGCGGAACTCAATCAAGAAAGATTATTAACTAATCGCCCTATTTATCGCCAGTCCGTAGTCTGGATGACAGATGCACCTTTGTTTACGCCGTCTCCTGCCACAGAGCAAGATTGGATTGAAACCCCCTCCAATAGTCCCTTTCGGAATATCAGTTCCGAATTAAGCAAAGAAAGAAATGCATGGCTCCAGAATTTGCCTTTTTTGAGTAAGACCGAGAGATCGCATCAAATTAATGGCAATTACAAATTAACCGTAGTGGATATTGCGCCTACGGTTCAAGAGGTTTGCACTTACGCTCCTAGTGGTCAGACTAGTTGTATAGTCACACCTTATCTGATCAATCAATTATGGTTTCCAGCAACTATCTTTGGACTTGGTGGAATTATTCTGGCTACAGGATTGATTTTAGGCTTTTTACATATTCGTGCGATCAAAAAAACTTGGAAAATCTCGATCAATAACGGGGAGGATGTGAAAACACGAAATCGATATGAATTAGGTCAAGATCCTTTTGATTGTGAAGATTCGGAAGAAAGGGGATATCTTGTCCGCAGAGGGAAAGATTTATGGATTCAGCCAATTCAAGGTAACGAATTTAAAATTCTAGTTGATGGTGATGAAATTAATCGCAACGAAAAAATAACTAAGAATTATTTCACAGTAAAATTGACAACTAAAAATAACCGCAGTTATGAATTTATTGTCAAAATAACTAAGTAAACTTATCTAAATTGAGGTGGGTTGCCTTGTTGAATTGCTGGCATTAGATCGTTTAACTCTTCGATTCGCAGCATCCGAATATCTCTGACAGATCCAGCAAACCAAGGAAGCGATCGCGATAGATCCATAGCTGCTAGAACACAGGTGACAGCATTAATATTTTCATTACCAAAATACACGCTGCCCTGTTGCCTTGTAAAACCATTACGCTGTAAGACTTTACCGATTTCACTATAGGCATTGTTGTAGGGATCGCCATAATTTAGCTTTAATGATTCAATGTCCATATCAAATGCGATCGCGTACACTCTCTCTCCTTGCCCCTTTGCCTGTTGTGGTTGCTCAATATATAACTGATTTTTTTGTGGCTTTAAAATTGTTTGTGTCAACACTAATTTCTCCTAAAATTATTGGTAGAATCAACGCCATCTACTTTGATTATAAGTAAAGTAGTTCTGATATTTAAAAAACCTGACAAATATTTAAGGGAATAGTCTTTATGCCTGACAAAAAATATCAAGGGGTAACAAGGGCTGTCTGTATTGGTTTAGGCGGAACAGGATTACAAACGATTATGCGTTTACGTCGTTTGATTGTTGAGCGCTATGGATCTTTAGATAAATTTCCTATTGTGCGATTCGTCCAAATTGACACAGATAGCGGATCTCTAGACAATGCCAATCTTGGTGGCAAAACCTTTCATCGCGGGGTTGACATTAGCCTTAAACAAGAAGAAAAAGTTCATATCGGGATGAAGGCAACCGATGCCGACAGTTTACGCTTCGCTCTGAAAAATTCTCAAAACGGGACTCCCTACGAGCATATTCGAGAATGGCTGCCCGACTATGTGATCGAGAATGCAAAAGCGATCGACAAAGGTGCGGGTGGAATTCGAGCCGTTGGTCGTCTTGCTTTTTTCAACAACTATTCAGCAATTAAATCAGCAATTACTTTTGCTGAAGGAAAAACTAAGGGAACTCATCCTCACCTGATGCAGGAATTTGGATTAATCCAAGATGATGGCTTGGACATTTTTATTGTCGGTTCGCTCTATGGTGGTACTGGAAGCGGCACTTTCTTGGATGTTGCTTATTCTGTAAGGAATCTCTACCCAGATGACAAGGTTTACGGGTATTTAGTTGTTAATCCTGAGTTGCAGGGTAATGGATTTGATCAACAAGCAAATATTTATGCTGCATTGATGGAGCTTGATTTCTATTCACGCGGCAATGACTTTAAAGCTTGGTACGATAAAAATGATCCACAGTCCAAAATCGATAGTAATGGTAAACCACCATTTAGTTATACATTTTTGATTGGCAGAAATACCAGCAATCCTAGATATGAAATTAAGGAGAAAGACAAGCTGTTTAACCTGATTGCTCAAAAAATCTCAGTTGAGTTTTCCAGTAGACTTGCACCAAAGCTTAAAGAAAAGCGCGATGATTTTAATTTCCCACTGAGTCAAAATGATAATTATCCTCGACCTAATCCTCAGTACTATTTAACTTTTGGTCTTTCTGAAATCTACTGTCCAATTGATCGAATTATTGAGATTACCTCAGCACGAGTAAGTGTATCGTTGATGCAATTTTGGCAAGTAGGATTTGGACAATCTCCAGACTCGATGAGTCTGATGCAGACTTTCTACACCACCTACGATTGGTACGATGATATCAATCAGCGTCTTGGCTTTCCTGAAAAGAAGCTTGGCAAGATTCCTCTAGAAGGTAATAATACTGCCGACGCTTTGCTAACAAGCTGGAAAAGTACGTCTGAGAGAAACCTGATTAACTCTTGTCAGTCTGAAAGCGATCGCGAATCATTATCCACGCAACTAACAACTAGTTTTCGGAATCAGTTCCGTAAAGTAGAATTTGGTGAAAGTGATGCAATGCGAGGTGCTTGGCTTACAAAGATCACGCGAGAAGTAGACAACTACATAAATCAATATCAGCAGAATATAGAAGATTTTCGATTGAGATTGCTCAATCCTAGGGATGAAATGTTTGGCATTGGCAATGCCCAAAGATGGATAAGCCAATTGAGTCAAGATCTAAATGATAATCGTCTTCGATTGCAGAAAGAGATAGGTGCTTTAGGCGCTGAAAAAACTCTTGAGAGTTTAGAACCGCGTTGGAGGGAAAGGGCATCACAGATCGAAGAAGAAAATCGTAAGTTTGGCTGGTTTGGTTTCCGTAATAAAAATCAGACTGTTAAAGCTATTGCTCGGCGTACTCTAGAAGAAACTCGTAAGGCGATCGAGCATAACCGAAAATTGTTCTCTGCCAAACAATCCTTAGACATTACAGATCGACTCAGTAAATACTGTCAAGGCATCAGTGCCAACCTGATCAGTAGTAAAAATAAAGCTGCTGAAATTGAAGTTGAGTATCGCAAAATCGAAATTGAAAGACGCGACATGAACCTCAACGAGCTAAATGGTGAAGCGATTTTTACAGAGCAAGATGTGATCAATGCTGAAAATAGCTTGATACCACAACAAGAGAGTTTGGTGAACTATCAACAAATCACAGATGAGTTGTGCAGAGAGCTACAGATTGATCACTCTTTGGTAGAGCTATTAAAACAGACATCATTGGAAGATACGATTCAAAAAGTGGATCAAGTGCTAGAAAGAATTTTTAGCAGTCGGCTACTTTCTTTTGGTCGTCCAGTAATTGAGGCGTTTCTAGAAAAATATCAACCAGCCCAGCCAGAAGCATCTAACCGTTTGCGAGAGATCTTAGAAATGTCAGCTCCGCGCCTTTCGCTAACCATTAATGATCCTTACTACACGGCAGGAACAGCAAAACGATTTGTTGGATTCCTTGATGAACAAGCCTCATCAGTCGAGAGATTTAAAACTCTCCTAAATCAAAATCAAGTCACAGATTCAGAATGGGTTAAGTTGACCGATAAAGATCGCTTTCTTGTGATTACAGAATTTGCACCTTTCCCATTGAGAATTATTAAAGGGCTTAATAATTACGGCTCTCAGTACAAATTGAGGATCGATCAAAACAAGCCATTACACAATGACAAACGGATTCAATTCACAGATATTATTCCTCCTGCCAGAGAAGAAATTACAAAATTACAAGATCTTTTCTTCCCATGTTTAGCTCTTGAGTTTTTGGGAAACTATAAGCAACAAAATCTCAGATTTAAGTATTGGAGCGAAATATCCGCTAGCTGGCAAGATGTTTTGTTGCAAGGTAACTGGGATCAGTGTATGGAAGCAATCCAAAATAATCGTGATCTATTTGAAGGGTTGTCAGAAATGCTTAAAGGGGTTGAAGATGGATTAACCTCAGAAGCTTGGGGCAAAGGTAT
>JBBRVV010000203.1:0-4534 GCA_038246525.1 Pseudanabaenales cyanobacterium | reverse complement strand
CAAATCAGTATGATAGCCAATGAAAATTACCCGTTTTCTTTCTTGTGGAACGTTGTAATTTTTCGCATTTAACAATGCAAATGAGACAACGTAACCAGCCTCTTCAAGGGCTGCAATAATATTGCCAAAGGCTTGTTTGTGCTTCTTATGCATCATCCCTGAGACATTTTCAGCCAAAAAGAATCGAGGCTGTTTATCTTTAAGAATGCGGATATATTCAAGAAATAGCTGACCACGAGCGTCATCAAGCCCTCTCTGTGCACCTCCCTCACTCCAACTTTGACAAGGCGGGCCACCAATAACACCGAGACAATCTGGAATTTCTTCAGAAGAAATTTTACGGATATCGCGCCGATCAAGAACTGTATCTATATGATTGCTTTCGTATGTTTGCCAAATATCTTTGTCGTACTCATTAGCCCATGGGACGTTGAATCCTGCTTGACGAAAACCTAAGTCTAAGCCCCCGCAGCCCGAAAATAGAGCTATAACTGATTTGAACATTTAATTTAAATTGTAGTGTGAGATTAATTATCTATATAAACCTATAATTTAACTAAAGCAGCTACTTAGCTATATGTCAATTTATACGCTTAGCTAGGTTATATTAAAAGGATAAATTTAATACTTAATTCAATATGGCGCAAACACAAAGAAAGCCCGTATATCTTTTGCCAGAACATCACGATATTTTAAGACGGATTGCTTATGAGCAACGTTGTAATTTATCTGATGTTTTGGATGTAGTATTAGAGAATACTAATTGGGAAGTAGTTGAAAATAATGCCAAGCAGAAGCCTTTACAAAGGGTTGCAGAAAGAGGCGCTCTATATAAAATTGATTGTTAGCTTCTCTAATTCTTGGGAATAAGGTTCTCTTCCCAGCTACTCATTTTACCTGGATTCATCAACCCATAGGGATCGACTTGGCGTTTAAATTCCAATTGGCTATGGTTTATCGCTTTCATGCCACCTTCTTCCAAAATGTAAGTGTGCGGATTAGCGATCGCTACACCACGATCTTCATGGATTTTAATGATTTCTGCCATTCTTTCTGCCGTAGTAAATCGCACTAATTGAATTGCCGTAGGGGATACTTTTCCATTGATTCGCACAAATTCTAAGTGGATCAGAATCTCATCGCCGAAATAATCACTCATCTCTTGCACTGAGTCCAAACTAGGGAAAAGACTTTGCAGATAAGTCCAATTGGAATCGGCATTGCGGGCATGGAGCGTGGTGTGATTCCAGGAGTATTCCACCAAACTTGCGCCTTTTTTAGCTTCTTCTGCCGACTTTTGATAACAGACTTCGCCATTAAATTGCTGTACAAGAGCGGAAAAAGCTTCCAGATCAGATTCTTGGACTAATACTAAAACGCAATCACTTTGGGACGGGATGAATGCGCGAATTGCCGCAAAAAAAGTAGGAATTGGATGTTGATGAACGCTAATCATTTTTTTGATAATTCCATCTGACTCGCCCAAAGCCTGACCAAATTCGCAGGCTATCCGAAAATCGGCAAAAGCCACCACACATTCCGCCCAAGCATAGGCAGGGGCAAGGGGAAGTTCTAGGCTAGTGATGATGCCGTTGGTACCGTAGGCATGGTTAACTTTTTGTACTTGATCGCCGCGCAATTCGATTACTTGTGGCTGATCCTCTAAGCTAACTACGCGCACAGCGCGTAAATTGCCGCGATCGCGCAGTTGACCGTATAAAATCGAGCCAATGCCAGCGCTACCCCCCGCAATAAATCCGCCAATGGTGGCAGTGCGCACCGTAGAAGGAACCATGCGTAATTCCCAGCCAAGCACTTGGGCTTCTCGATCTAAGGCTGCCAACTTTACGCCAGCTTCAGCACAGACAGCACCAGGTTTGAGCCATTTAATTTTTTGCATTTTTGATAGATCCAAAATCACGCCACCCTGAAGCGGTACAGCTTGACCATAATTCCCAGTTCCACTGCCGCGTACTGTAATTGGTAAGCGCTGCTGGACACAGATTTGGGCAATTTGGATGATTTCTACCTCACTTTCGGGTAACAAGCCAATATCGCCGCGTTTCCCTTCTAGCAATGGCGTCAGAATTGGACTAAAACGAAAATAATCTTCGGAAATTTTTGCCAGGCGATCGCTTTGAGTAACAGTTTCAATTCCGGCAAATAAACTAGCAAGCGCCTGAGTGTTTACCTGATTATTCATAGGGTTGTGATCTAGATATAGAGCTTTATTCAGTATAGTTCGGTAACCCGTACTGGCTTGGGTAGCTTGATTTCGACTAGATTGGCACTCAAAGCACGAGAGTGCTAAAACACTTTCTAACCAGTTTCTAATAAGAGGACAAAGAGAAAATCATGGCAACAATGTCTCTAAATGTAACTACAGTTAAGCCCCTCGCTGATCGCGTATTCATTAAAATTAGCGAAAAAGAAGAAAAAACCGCAGGCGGCATCTTCCTCCCAGATACTGCTAAAGAAAAGCCCCAAATCGGTGAGATTTCCGCAGTCGGTCCTGGCAAATTAGATGATAAAGGTGTGCGTCAGCCGCTCGAAGTGAAGGTAGGTGACAAAGTGCTTTATTCCAAATATGCTGGTAACGACATCAAGCTTGGCACTGAAGAGTATGTGTTGTTGGCTGAAAAAGATATTTTAGCGATCGTTTCCTAATCATTTTCCCAGACATTTTTATTCATCTTCAATCTTCTTAATCTCTCTCGATTTTTCAATTCCATTCAGAATTCCAACTCTATTTACAATAGATTACAACTCTTCACTTTAAGTAAGGAACAAAATCATGGCAAAGCGGATCATTTATAACGAAGAAGCTCGTCGCGCTCTAGAGCGAGGCATGGACATCTTGGCTGAAGCGGTAGCAGTTACGCTCGGACCAAAAGGCAGAAATGTGGTTTTGGAAAAGAAATTTGGCGCACCTCAAATCGTCAATGACGGTGTAACGATCGCTAAAGAAATCGAACTTGAAGACAATGTGGAAAATACTGGTGTAGCTTTGATTCGTCAAGCTGCTTCCAAGACCAATGATGCAGCTGGTGATGGCACCACTACTGCTACCGTCTTGGCTCACGCCATTGTGAAGGAAGGTTTGAGAAATGTCGCTGCTGGTGCAAACGCGATCGCGCTGAAGCGTGGAGTTGACCGTGCAACTACTTTCTTAGTCGAAAAAATTGCTGCCCACGCACGTCAGGTAGAATCCTCTACTGCGATCGCGCAGGTTGGGACGATTTCGGCTGGCAACGATGAGAAAGTTGGCGCAATGATTGCGGCAGCAATGGATAAAGTCGGTAAGGAAGGCGTAATTTCTTTGGAAGAAGGCAAATCCATGGAAACCGAACTAGAAATTACCGAAGGAATGCGCTTCGAGAAAGGCTATATTTCTCCATACTTCGTCACCGACACTGAGCGGATGGAAGCTAATTTGGAAGAGCCTTTGATCTTGATCACCGACAAAAAAATCGGTATGGTTCAAGACCTCGTGCCTGTACTTGAGCAAGTAGCTCGTTCTGGTCGTCCACTATTGATCATCGCTGAAGATATTGAGAAAGAAGCTCTTGCTACTCTCGTGGTAAACCGTTTGCGCGGAGTCTTGAATGTAGCTGCAGTTAAAGCTCCTGGTTTTGGCGATCGCCGCAAAGCAATGCTCGAAGACATGGCAGTCTTGACTGGTGGACAACTGATCACCGAAGATGCAGGTTTGCGGCTTGACACCGTGAAGCTAGAATCCCTAGGAAAAGCACGTCGGATCATCATCACCAAAGATAGCACCACCGTGGTAGCTGAAGGCAATGAAGCTCAAGTAAAAATCCGTTGCGAACAGATTCGTCGTCAGATCGAAGAAACCGAATCTTCCTTTGACAAAGAGAAGTTGCAAGAGCGCTTAGCTAAATTGGCTGGTGGCGTAGCGGTAATTAAAGTTGGTGCTGCAACTGAGACCGAAATGAAAGATCGCAAATTGCGTTTAGAAGATGCAATCAATGCGACCAAGGCAGCAGTAGAAGAAGGGATCGTCCCTGGTGGTGGCACAACCTACGCTCACCTAGCACCTGAATTGGAAGTTTGGGCAAATGCCAACCTCAAGGGTGAAGAGTTGATCGGCGCAACCATTGTGATGAAGTCCCTCACCGCACCAGTGAAGCGCATCGCCCAAAATGCTGGATTTAACGGCGCAGTAATTGCTGAGCGAGTGAAAGAGAAAGAATTTAATGTTGGCTTCAACGCCATGACTGGTGAATTTGAAGATATGTTCTCGGCTGGAATTGTTGATCCAGCTAAGGTAACTCGTTCTGCCTTGCAAAACGCAGCTTCGATCGCTGGCATGATTTTGACCACCGAATGTATTGTGGTTGACAAGCCAGAAGATAAAGGTGCTGCTCCCGCAGGTGGCGGAATGGGCGGCGGCGACTACGATTATTAATTCGCTTTCGTCTGAGAAGACGGATTGATTTAATTCTTAATTTGGTTCAATCAGATTCGGCGTAGACCTCTTACTTAAGAAGGATACGCCGATTTTTTGGATGAT
>JBBRVV010000202.1:0-4537 GCA_038246525.1 Pseudanabaenales cyanobacterium | reverse complement strand
TATTCTCTCCAAACGTCAGGGTTATATTTGTCTTACTTTTTTTCAGGTATTTGTGCTGGGATTTTTGGTGAGACAGACCTTGCCTATGCAAATTAATGAATTGGAATTCAAAACCTTTAGTTTGACTTTACTGAATGTGCTCAACTATTTAGCATTTCTATCATTAATTATTTTGCTCACGCCCCAGCGTCAGGTATTAATGGATTGGTTACGCTATCGTCATTTGGAGCTAGATAATTCCAATAGGAGAAAATCGTTATGGCAAGATTTGATCTGGCATGAAAGCAGTCCAGCAGTAGTAGCAATTGGCATCTGTGGCTTGATTTCGGCGTTAATTATTCTGCCTTGGGCAACATGGAATGGAGATCTGCGAATTAGTCTTAGTGTCTTAGTTATTACTCTCTCTCAACTTTTAGCTTTTGTGCTCTATGCCTTGGTATATCAAGCGTTGGGATTTTGGGCAAAAAACAAACGGCAACAAACTCAAGCGATCGCTATATTTATTTTTTTAGTAGTCTTGCCACCAATTGCGTTATTAATCCTCCCTTTACCAAAGTTTCTCTGGGTAATTGCTGGTTATCCTGCAGTCGCTTTAGTCAATTATTTTGAACTCTCTTTTAATTTCTTAATTGGGATCACGGCTCAACTCGGAATCCTTAGCCTACTGGGCTTAAGGCTAAAACGCACGCTCAACGAGGCTGCTCAGTCAGAAACACAACAACTTTTAGTAGACCAAACTTAAACGCAATATTAAAAATCATCTAATACCTTTGGTTGATTGCCTCCTACTTCGTAAAGTGTCATGATTGAATCTGTGATTGACTAGTTAAAAAATATTGCTCAATTTAAGCTTTCCCGTAATCGCTTTATGGCAAATTTTATAGTGATATTATTATCAGACTTGCTGTAATCAACGAAGCCTTCCTTTAACTTAGAAGATTTACTGAGAAGACTTTACTTAGCAGACTTTGTCTCTTCTCCTGCTCAACCCGTAATCACATTATTTAATGTTTAACACTTTTCAAGCTAGAGAGTCGGTAGCGATCGCTGTGCCAAAGCAATCAATTCCGATTACCAACTACCTGCAAGAACCTCAACGCTTAGTAGACGCACTTCAAGATCAGTCTCAGATTGAAATTTTAGCCAAATCGAAAGGGAATAGTTTAATTACTTTCCGCTTCGTGCTTCAGCCACTTTCTTTTTTGCAATTGCGAATTTTCCCCACCGTGGATCTGGATGCTTGGTCGGATCAAACAGGAAATGTCTATCTGCGATCGCTTAGTTCTCAAGTAAAAGCGGATTTAATCGGAATTGAACTTCCCCATCCCCATTTTGAACTAAATCTGAAGGGACAAATTTATGCCAAGGCCGATCAGCTATTTGGCGAGGCTAGTTTAGATGTGCGGGTAGAAGTGCCACCTCCCGTTAGTTTTGCGCCCCAATCTATACTCCAAAGTACGGGCAATAATCTTTTAAGTAGCGTGTTGCATTCGATGAAGCAGAGACTTCTCCAACAATTGATCAAAAATTATAGTCAATGGACAGAATCTCAAGAGAATTATCAAAAGAATCAAATCTTAATCCCTTAGAATTATTTAGCCCATTAAAATTACATTATCAATCACATGAATAATGCCGTTGTCGGCTTCAATGTCAGCCGCAATTACAGTAGCATTCTTTACTTCAAACCCATTCGCCATACTGATTTTGATCGGCGAACCTTCTACTGATGTCAACTCAGTAACATTTTGGAGATCAGTAGTCTTCCATCGACCTGCTACCACATGAAATTTTAAGATTCTCGCCAATTGAGGCACATTCTGTACCAAAGTGGTAATTGTACCTGGTGGAAGTTTAGCGAAAGCATCATCATTAGGCGCAAATACGGTGAAGGGACCAGGAGATTTCAGAACATCAACTAAGTTGGCGGTTTGAACTGCTACCACTAAAGTCTTGAAGGAGCCTGCACTAACTGCAATATCTACAATGTCTGCCATAGGGTTTTCTCTATAAGTGATAATTTTTATTTCTCAAATAATACCTAACAAAGTCTCAAAATATTAATTAATAGGACTTACGCAAAAAATAAACCAAATATTGTAAATAGGGGGTTTGGGGCTGTGCCCCAATTGAGGGCGAAGCCCTCAAACTCCCACTAATAAAAGATTTCCATATTTAGCCTGCGTAAGTCCTAAATTAAGTATGATTATGGTGAAGCAAGGCTCTGTTTAATAGCCTATTGATATCCTAGCCATGATTCTAAATTGGTGGCTTGAGTAGGGCTGAGTTCATTACTTTCTCGCAATATATAGCGATCGCCTGAAGGAGGTAATAGTTTCATCTCGGTAGTCCAGATTAAATCTTGTTGAAAAAGCGTAATTGAGACCTTTTCGCCATAGTTGTAAAGTTTTAAGCGATCGCTAAATTGGTCAGCCGTAACTTTAATTCCCTCAATTGCCAAGATTTCATCACCCACATTAATTCCTGCGTTTTGGGCAGGCGAGTCGGCAGCTACATACTTCACCACTGCCAATCCATTCCCACTCCCCAAGGTCATACCCGTATAATAACCAGAATTAAAGTTGTCTAGGGTTTGCAACGTCAAGCCAAAGGGCGCAAAATAGAAGTTATAGTCTAATTCTTTGGTACCGAAGAGATAATCTCGCCAAAAAGCTGAAAGATCAGTGCCAGCAATCGATTCTATCCTTTGTAATAAATCGGTTTGACTAAATCCCTGCTCGCCAAACTCTTGCCACAAAGATCTCATTACTGTATCTAAGGAATTCTTGCCATTTGCTCTAATCAATAAGTCTAATAACATCGCCACCAATTCTCCCTTGAGATAATAAGAGACTTGAGAATTGGCGCTATTAGGATCGGGACGATAGAGCTTAATCCATGTGTCAAAACTTGACTCCGATAATGGTTGAACTTTTCTGCCTGGTGTAAGTTGAAGTTTGGTAATACTCTCACTCACTTGTTTGAGATAATGGGCGCGATCGCACAGTCTAGCCCGTAATAGTAGTAGTTGATCATAATAGCTAGTCACACCTTCAGCAAACCAAAGGGAGTTAGTATAATTCTCTTGATCATAGTCAAATTTGATCAACTCAATTGGTCTCAGTCGCTTCACATTCCAAGTATGAAAAAACTCATGGGCAACTAAATTCAAAAAGCGCAGATAGGATTCATAACGAAATCCCAAACGCGGATAGATCAAAGAACAACAATTGTGATGCTCTAAACCGCCATAGCCATTAGCACTGAGGTGCAGAATAAAGAGATACCGATCATAGGGTAAACCACCAAACATTTCTGCTTCAGTTTCAATTATCTTCTTAGTATCTTCAATTAGCTGCTCAATCTCTAGGTTCCCTTCTCCCCAAATCACCCAACTGTGGGGCTGATCTAAAACCATAAAATCATAGCGCTGATGAATACCAAGCTCGAAAGGGCTATCAACTAAAGTATCGAAATCCTCAGCATAAAAAGTATTGAAGCGATCGCTTAACTTCGGTAAAGCTGTGGCGATCTGCCAATTGGGATCGGGTAAGAGAATCTCCACTTCAAAGCTAGATTGAGAATATGCTTCGCTGTACATAAACATTGCCGCACCATTAAAATAACCGTGCGATCGGTCTAAGTGATTTGTGCGAACCGTCAGTTCATTGGCAAAGATTTGGTAGGAGATTCGCAAGATCTCTACTTTTGGAGTCTGAATCTGCCATTGATTTTTGCTAGTCTTTTGCCAAGCGAGCGGATTCCCAGCCTGATCACAGGCTTCAAAGTTTTGCAGATGTTTGGCATATTCTCTGATCAAATAAGAACCAGGCGACCAAACAGGCATTTTCAAATTTAGTGCAGGTGTTTCAATCCGAGCATCTAACCGAATTTCTAGCTGTAGCTTAAACAAATGATTTTGAGGCTTTGGCATGGCAACGGTGTAATGCCAGGGAGTAGAAACCATAAATTTACTAATTCTTAATTGCAGTGGAAATTAGTCTAAGCGAAAAAATAGGTTACCGCAAAAAAATAGACAAAAAAGACAGCCCAGAGGCTAAACCAGGCTGCATCGGAAAAAGCGGAAACTAACTCTAGGTATACTTCTTCATGAGAGCTAGTGTTCCACAAGTACTAACTTTGTAAAACCTGAAAAAATCTGAGAATTTGTCATAATTTTACTTTATTTCTAAAATCTGACATTCCATGGCAGTTAGATGATTTAGTTGACATCCTCCCACGGCTAAAGCGCGTGGGATTCCTAAGACTCACGACTTAGGTTTCTGTTTCTTCCTATCACTAGGATTTCGCAACTGCCCTTTAGAGGTATCTCTATCAGGTCTTATGTTCGCTCCACAGACTGACACTGCGAGTCCCGCAGCCAGAATATTCTTAGCAGCATTGATATCTCGATCATGGTGACTTCCACATTTAGGGCAATCCCACTCTCTAATATTCAAAGGCAACTTATCAACAATATGTCCACAATTACCGCAACGCTTAGAACTAGGGAACCAACGATCAATCTTGACGAAGT
>JBBRVV010000201.1:0-4553 GCA_038246525.1 Pseudanabaenales cyanobacterium | reverse complement strand
TAAAATTCAGTCTAAATCCTACCCCATGCTATGCCAACAATAACTATACTTATGGGCTAAAAATTTCAGCCCCTATTCTGCCACTCTAATTCTGCCACTCTAAAAGTTATCTACTATAAAGTCATCTATTAGTCAGCCAAAGTCGTGATTCAGCTTCTTACCATTGAACCCAATCTATTTTTTCGGCTAGGGCTAAAGTCGCTCCTTCAGCAATCAGGTATTTTTGAGCTTGTGGCAGAGGCGGAGTCAATCGAAATGGGCTTGCGTTATCTATCCAAGCTAGGCCAAGTAGATGTAATCTTTTTGGCGCTGAATAATGATAATCAATGGCGTTGGTGTGAAAGGTTGCGGTTTAAGTATCCTCAAATTCCAATTTTGCTAATGCTACCAGATCATTCTCCACTTCTAGCTAAATCAGCCCAGCAATGGGGAATCGAGGGGATTTGCAGTCGGCATAGTTCACCTAGTCAAATCTTAATTTCTTTGCAAAAAATCGCCCAAGGCGAAGTTGCCCAAGCTTTATCTCCTGCTAATTCTGATGTTGAGCTATCTATTTGGACAATGGTGCGATCGCACCTCTATCATTCAGGCATTCAACAGATTGAAGTTGAACTGAGAAATTTGGAGCAAAAAATCAAGCGCCCAAGCTCAAATCCTTTTTTGATTGCTGCCCAAAAGCGAGAGCTAAAAGCTGCCAAGTGGCTATTTCAAAAAATCTATGGGGCTGCCACTGACGAGAAACAAATTAAGCAAAATTTGAGCATAGATTCTACTTTCTCTAACTCAGATTCTAGTTTGATGCTTCGTAAAACTGGTTCAGATTCCGCTGCAATTACTCTCTATCTTGATCGGGTGGCAAGTCGGCTACAAAGCGATTTAATCAATCTAAACGATACGCCCTTAGAAATTGATGTTTTAAAGCCAGCAAAAAGAAGAGAACTGCTATATGTAGTATTGCGCCAATTTGAAGATTTGCTTACCGAAATGGCAAAGAACCAACTTGATAGGGCGGCGATCGCTACCGACAAATTCGATATTTTGGAAAGACTCTGGCTTGGCAGCGTAGATGATTTCTATGGCAGAATCGATTCATTTGCGATCGCGGAAGTCATCAGCCAGATTAAAGCAGACTCAGAAATAGTCAAGGAAGAAATTCTAAGCAAAATTCCTTTATTTTCTGAATTACTCTCCTACCTTCTCACTCAAAATACTTCAGAACTAAGCGAAGATAGTTTTGATTGGCAACAGTACATTGAAGAAATTATCGCTCATCTGTTAATTCAAATTGCCAATAGCGTGATCCAGCCTTTACTCAATCATTTTAGCGATCGCTTAGAAGTTCAACTTCAATTATTTGATTCCTATCACATCTCTAGTCGCGAAATGGAGCAATTTCGTAACGATCTATCTTGGCGTTATCGCTTGCAAATCAACTTTGAGCAACCTAGAGCAATCTTTGAGAGTCGCTATCGTCTGTTTATTTTCACAGATGCAGGAATTGAAACCATGGATATTTACGCACCGCGCACTAAAGAATTGCAAACTCTCACAGGGGTTGGAGCTTGGGTAACCTTAGCATTAGAGCTACAGGATGCAGTTTCGCCACGCTTTCGCACATTTGGCACATTTCTTGGCAAAGGGATAGTTTATCTGCTCACCAATTTAATTGGCAAAGGTATTGGTTTAGTAGGTAAGGGAATCTTACAAGGGATCGGCAGTGCTTGGCAGGAGCCACGTTCAAGGAAATAGATCATAAAAGTATTCATTTTTTAACCAGGGTCTTCTTTTCGGTCAGGGCAGTAGGGCAAAGGTCAGCTAATGTGCAATTCTCACAATCTGGCTTTCGCGCATTACAGATCGCCCTACCATGATAAATCAACCGAATTGACCAATTCTCCCAATCAGTTTGGGGTAAAAGTACCATTAGATCCCGTTCAATCTTTAATGGCTGATCGCTTGTAGTTAATCCCAGTCGATTAGTCAGACGCTTCACATGGGTATCTACGGTTACACCTGCATTGATCCCATAGGCATGAGCTAAAACCACATTTGCCGTTTTTCGCGCTGCTCCTGGCAATTCCACTAGTTCTTCCATTAACTTTGGCACTTCGCCCTGGTATTTTTCTAGCAAAATTTGACAAGTAGCTTTGATATTTTTTGCCTTGTTACGATAGAAACCAGTGGAATGTACCAATTCCGTTAGTTTCTCTATATCCGCATTAGCGATCGCTTGGGCATCAGGGAAAAGTCGAAAAAGCTCAGCCGTAACTATATTTACCCGCTCATCTGTGCATTGAGCCGAAAGAATCACTGCCACCAGTAATTGTACGGGGGTTTCATAGTTGAGGGTGCAGGGCGCTTCAGGGTAGAGACGTTTCAGCCTTACCAAAATTTCTAAAGCTCGGCTGCGCTTGGCACTACGCTTAGTTACAATCCCCATAAATTTTTAGATCTTTTATTTAAACATGGTTAGGTAAACCACCCATAGCTTAACCCCTGTATTTTGTCTAATCCTAGAGGTAGACTAATATAATAGGTTAATAGCCGATGCCACTGAAGTTGAGCAGCCAATAATTTCCCTAGGGTAAGCGGCGCATAGAAAATCTTACTGAAAAATTTGGTAGAAAGAAATGAAGGATTCTGAGAAAAGACCTCAATTTAAGCAAGTAATCACCTATGCCACCTTGTTACTGATGGGTGCAGGAATAGGAGTTTGGGCAGTAATGGCTAAAGTATCGGCTCCAGTCATTACTATGAATAGCCCATTGAATGCTAATAGCTCAGCGATGTATGTGCCCGCTCCAGTTAAAATTGCTCCTGCCAATGTCTCAAATAATGCGATCGCGATCGCCGCACCAATTCCAGGCAACACCAACTTTATCTCTGATGCGGTAGAACGAACAGGGCCAGCCGTAGTCAGAATCAATGCCTCTCGCACAGTTAGCGCCACTGAACAACAAATTCCCGATTTATTTGCCGACCCCTTGTTCCGTGACTTTTTTGGCGATAGCTTACCTAGTCCTAAAAACCAGCCTAAAGATCGGGTTGAAAGGGGAACTGGTAGCGGCTTCATCATTAACAAACAAGGCGATATTATTACCAACGCCCATGTAGTGGAAGGAGCATCTAAAGTTACGGTAGTACTGAAGGATGGGCGCAAGCTAGAAGGTAAAGTCTTAGGAAAAGACCCGCTCACGGACATTGCGGTGGTTAAAGTGAATGCCACAAATCTACCAGTAGTTAGTATTGGTAGCTCCCAGGATCTTAAGCCAGGTGAATGGGCAATCGCGATCGGTAATCCTTTAGGGCTTGACAATACAGTGACTGCTGGAATTATTAGTGCTTTAGGGCGCAGCAGTGGCGAAATTGGCGTAAATGATAAGCGCGTGAAATTTATCCAAACCGATGCCGCCATTAATCCAGGTAATTCTGGTGGACCTTTACTCAATCAAAGGGGTGAAGTAGTAGGCGTGAATACCGCAATTATTCGTGGCGCTCAGGGTTTAGGCTTTGCGATCCCCATTGAGACTGCTCAGCGGATTGCCAAACAGTTGATTGCTACGGGCAACATTGATCGGGCTTACTTGGGGATTCAGATGGTTACTCTAGATGCCGCTACCCGCCAGGAAATTAATGAGAATGCCAACTTAGGCTTGAAAGTTACGGATGAAGTAGGCGTGTTAGTTACGGCTGTGATTCCTGATTCTCCTGCACAGGCAGCAGGAGTCAAAGCGGGTGATGTAATTCTGAAAGTAGATGGTCAGGATGTAAAAACCGCAGATGGGATTCAGCAAGCAGTCGAAACTAGAGCGATCGGTGACAATCTCAAGCTAGATTTGCGTCGCAGCGGCAAGCCTATGATCCTATCGGTGAAAGCGGGTAAGTTACCTCAGCGTCCTCTTAGCTAATCTAATTTTAAGAGTTAATGCCTAGAGCTAATATTTGGGCATTGCCAATAGCTAGAATTAGTATCTGAGGAGTATCTGAGGAGTATCTGAGGCTAATTTTTCAGGGATGCTCCAGCGCAGCTTCAAATAGCGAAAGGATTAATTCTCGCCACCTACTACCACATTAGCAATGCGTAAACTGGGTGAGCCGCAACCAACAGCTAATCCACTTTGTCCACCTTTACCGCAGCCGCCAGACTCATCCCAGCCGAAGTCATTAGCGATCGCTTGAATATCCGCTAGAGTTTCAAACACATTGCCCGAAAGGGTAACATCTCTTACAGGTTCGGCAATTTTACTATTTCTAATCATCCAGGCTTCACCCGCCGTAAAGGTAAACATTTCGCCATTAGTCATGCCGCCTTGCCAGTTTTTGGCATAGACACCCAGAGGAATATCGTTAAATAGATCGGTGACAGGGGTATTACCACACTCAATCCAGGTATTTGTCATTCGCACAATTGGCGCATAGTGATAGTTAAGGCAGCGCGCATTGCCAGTAACTGCTTCACCTAGCTTGCCTGCGGTTTCACGCGAATGGAGTCGCCCCACTAATATGCCATCTTTAATTAATTGAGTAGTGGAGGCAGCAACACCCTCATCATC
>JBBRVV010000200.1:0-4563 GCA_038246525.1 Pseudanabaenales cyanobacterium | reverse complement strand
ACTAAAGGTGGATTGAATGTAGGTGCAGTAATTGTGTTGCCCGAAGGCTTTAAGATTGCACCCGAAGATCGGATTCCTGAAGAAATGAAGGAAAAAACCAAGGATATTTACTATCAGCCCTATAGCGAAACCAAAGAGAATATTGTTTTAGTGGGTCCAATGTCTGGTGATGATTATTCAGAGATCGTATTTCCGATTCTTTCACCCGATCCAGGAAAAGATAAGAATGTCCACTTTCTCAAGTATTCAGTTCATGTTGGTGGAAATCGTGGTCGCGGTCAGGTTTATCCTGCGGGAAATAAGAGCAATAATACCGAATACATTTCCGCGATCGCTGGCAAAATTACACAAATCCAAGATCTTCCTGCCAATGAGGATGAAGGTTTTTATGGAGGTTACCAAGTCTCTATTCAGCCTGCGACTGGTGAGGTGGTAAAGGAAACTATTCCTTTAGGTCCTGAACTTCTAGTATCCGTAGGCGAAGAAGTAAAAGCTGGACAGGCGCTCACAAATAATCCGAATGTAGCAAGTGGATTTGGTCAAGCTGATGGCGAAATCGTACTGCAAGATCCCCGTCGGATTCAGTGGTTATTGGCATTCTTCGCTTCGGTCATAGTGACGCAGATCCTACTGGTTTTAAAGAAGAAGCAGTTTGGGAAAGTTCAAGCCGCAGAAATGAATTTCTAATTTTCTCTTGGTCTTATTTTACTATCCCCCTAGATTTCTTAATTTCGGGGGATTTTTGTTTTAAGCTTGAATTTGGGAGCGAATCTGCGATCGCGCTGCTTCTAAAGCCTCGTTCAGCTTACTTGCCTCCTTTCCACCCGCTTGGGCAAAATTCGCTCTGCCACCGCCACTGCCACCTGTGATTTTAGCGATCGCGCCGATTAGTTTTCCTGCTTGTAAACCCTTTTGATTCACACTACTACTAAAGGCTGCGACTAGATTCACTTTGTCACGTTGGGGCGCTGAGCCAAGCAATATAGCACCGTTTTCTAATTTGCTCAGCAACATTTCTGCGGCAGCTTTCAGACCCTCTGCATCTTGATTTTTCAATTCTGCGACTAAAATTGCGAATTTGCCAATCATTTCTACCTGGGAAAAAAGTTTCTCTGCTTCTCCTATGGCAATAGTTTGTTTCAGCAATTCCAGCTCTTTTTGCACATTTTTTAGCTCAAGCTGCAAGTTGTTAATTCGCTCCAATACTTCTTCAGGTTTGACCTTGAAGCGATCGCTTAATTCTTTGGTAATTTCTTCTCTAATTTCTAAATAATCCATTACTGCCTGCCCTGTCACCGCTTCAATACGGCGCACACCTGCTGCTACTCCAGCCTCTGAGACAATTTTGAACAGACCAATTTCGGAAGTGTTTTTAACATGGGTACCACCACATAGCTCAATTGACACGCCAGGAATATCGATCACTCGCACTTCTGCCCCATATTTCTCACCGAACATAGCGATCGCTCCTTTAGCTTTGGCTTCAGCAATCGGCATGACCGTAATGATCGAAGTGTGGGCTTCCAAAATCCAATTATTAATTTGGGCTTCAATTAGTTTCAATTCTTCAGGGGTAACCGACCGACCTAAATGGAAATCAAATCGCAAGCGATCGCTATCTACCAAAGATCCTGCTTGGGAAATACTCGGATCGATAATTCTTTGCAGGGCAGATTGGAGTAAATGAGTAGCAGTGTGATGGGCTTGAGTACGGCGACGCGCAGAAACTAAAACCTCAGCCGTTAGTTGATCGCCAATTTGAATTTCAACATTACTTTCTAATTCACCAAAATGGATAAATAGATTTCCTTCTTTTTGCACATCGGTAATTTTAATCCGATAATTATCACCAATTAAGATGCCGCGATCGCCAATTTGTCCACCTGATTCTGCATAAAATGGGGTTTTGTCCAGTACAATTTGTAACTTACCTGAACTCTTAACCACAGATTTAACCGTTGCTTTTCCTTCTAAGTGTTGGTAGCCGACAAACTGAGTAGCGCCGATCTTTTCTTCTAGTTCAACCCAATGCATTCCAGTTTGTAAATCAATTTCTGTATGTGCGGCTTTAGAACGTTTCTGCTGTTCTATCATTGCCTGCTCAAATCCAGCTACATCCACACTCAAACCTTGCTCTAGGGCAATCTCCTGGGTGAGTTCCAACGGAAAACCAAAAGTATCATAGAGCGTGAAAGCATCTTTGCCTTTGATTTGTTTTTTTACTTTTGTTTCAGAATTACCTAGGATTTCTGCCAATAGAGTTTCACCTCGTTCTAAGGTTTGGAGGAATCGCTGCTCTTCTTTTGCTAATTCTAATTTAATCTGTTCAGCCCGATCGCGTACTTGAGGATAGGCGGTTTCTGAGAGCTTAATTGCTACTTCTGCTACTTCGGGTGTGAATTCTCCCACAATTCCCAATAGTCTACCATGACGCACTACTCGGCGCAAAAGTCGGCGCAAAATATAACCTCTGCCCACATTGGAGGCGGAAATGCCATCGGCAATCATATGCACTAGCGATCGCACATGGTCACCAATTACTTTTAAAGAAGTTTGAACTTGGAGATTACTGGTGTGATAATCTATGCCTGCGATTTTTGCCGCCGAATCTACAATCGGAAAAATCAAATCAGTTTCATAGTTATTTGGCACTTTTTGAAGTATCTGTGCCATGCGTTCCAATCCCAAACCCGTATCAATATTCTGTTTCTTTAAAGGAGTGAGATTGCCTTCACTATCGCGATTCAATTCCATGAATACCAGATTATAAATCTCTAAAAAGCGAGAATCATCTTCTAGATCTATCAGTTGATCGCCTAGCTCAGGTTTGAAATCAAAATAAATCTCGGAACAAGGTCCGCAAGGTCCAGTTGCACCCGAAGCCCAAAAATTATCTTCTCCCAAACGTTGGATCCGATGGGCAGGAATGCCAATCTGGTCACGCCAAATTTCAAATGCTTCTTGATCACTGTGGAATACGCTGACAATTAGCTGCTCAGGTGGCAACTGGTAAACCTTGGTGACTAATTCCCAACCCCAAGCGATCGCTTCCCGTTTGAAATAATCACCAAAACTAAAATTGCCCAACATCTCAAAAAATGTATGATGCCTAGCAGTGCGCCCTACGTTTTCAATGTCATTGGTGCGAATACACTTCTGGGCGGTGGTAGCTCTGGGTACATCTGGGGCTTTTTGTCCGAGAAATATGGGCTTAAACGGTAGCATTCCCGCGATCGTCAACAGCACCGTGGGATCTTCTGGCACCAGGGAGGCACTAGGTAGAATCTTATGTCCGCGTTGTTGATAAAATTCCAAAAACTTGGAACGGATTTCAGCGCCTGTGAGGGTCGGGAAGCTTGCCATATATTTTAGTTAGTTTAATAAATATTCTACTTTAGCCCAAACAACTGCTCAAGCTCTTGATTCGTAAACTTCTTCAAAATAACCTTGCAACTTCCAGGTTTTTGCTCAGGTACTAAAATAATCTCAAGTCGAAGCGATCGCTAATAACCTTTCTGAACTCAACAATAAAATCAACTATTTTTGCTTGCCTAATATCTCCTGAAAACAGATAACTTGAACAGTGCGATCGGTTCGGTATAACGGTTGAGACGAGCAGAAGCCGACGATCTTTGACAAAGCTCCACAATCTTAAAAATCCACTCCATCGATTTGTTATTTTATGCCACTTTATGACGCTTCTGATGCGCCTTACTTACGTTGATGTGTTTCGACAAGTTTCTGAAATGACAATAGAGTTTGTTGATGACGTTCACCTGCTACCCAAGTGAAATCATCATGTCCTGCCCCTGCTACCCAGAGAGACATTTTCGGTTCTGAAGCAGCTTCATAAAGCGTCTGACCGTGCTTAATAGGAATCGTTTGGTCAGCTTGACCATGCATCACAAGAACAGGGCAACGAACCTTCCGCAGTTTGTCAAGATTAGAGAACTTGTCGAAGGGCAGTATGGGAAACGGGACAATAACTCGGAATGCAGAAGTAAATGTACTCTCTAGGATCAAACCAGCAACAGAATGCCGAGTTGCTAAATCAGTCGCTGATCCTCCTCCCACCGACCGACCGTATACGATAATCTGCTCAGGAAGTATTTTGAGTTGTTGCGTCAGATACCTGTGAGCAGCATCAGCATCTTGATAGGCATTGCCCTCATTTGGCTTTCCATCACTGGTTCCGTATCCACGATAGTCATAGGCAAAAACATTAAATCCCCAGCTATGCAAGCGATTTAACATAGAACGAATATCACCAAGATCTTCCGCATTGCCATGAATATAGAGCAAGGTATATCTGGAATTAGCATTAGACATGTACGTTGCTGATATCCGCTCAGTTTCGTTGACAGAAATTTTAAGAATTTCCGTATTGTCTTAATAGGTAGCAGTCTGAGACAAAAAAATCATGCTGTCTGCACGAAAAAAGACATAAAGCGCAAAAAAAGTGTAAATAAACAGCAAAGATCGCACCAGTCTTTGCCAACTAAGCTCCCCGATAAGCAGTTTTCTGAATGGTAGATGATGCATAAACGTCCACTTCTAATTCTT
>JBBRVV010000199.1:0-4580 GCA_038246525.1 Pseudanabaenales cyanobacterium | reverse complement strand
TCATAAGCCATGATCAAAGACTCTAAAGCTTCAATGCCATTGGAGAAAGCTTGATCATAGGTGTCGCCGTGAGTTCGCCAGGTTTGGTTTGGGAAATCAGGCAATCCCACCAAAAAGCAATCGTCCTCATTTGACCATTGAATAATAATTTGATACTTAGCTTTATCCATCTTCTTTTTTGGTTCTCACTTCTTCGATTGCATCCTGAACCGCATTCTCCAAATATCGTTTTGCGTCAGAACTATTTTTGCCTGGAACTGTAAGCTTGCCATCATATAAAGGATGAATCCAGTTAGTGTGGCTACCTTTCCCTTTAAGTTCGCTAAAACCCTCTAGCTTCAGAATTTGCTTTAGTTCTCGTACTGTTTTAGGCAAATTTTTTTATAATAATTGTCTATACCTATTTCCTCAAAGAGTTGGCACAATTAGCGAGTTTTCCCAAATCTTGGTATGATTCCTTAGTTACGGGTGTGATCGACAGGAGCAGAGGCGTTGAAGACTATCGATTTTAGCGGTAGACCTTTTCATTTTATTGGTGTAGGTGGCATAGGGATGTCGGCGATCGCTCATATTTTGGTGAAGCAGGGCTTTGTGGTTTCTGGCTCCGATACATCTAGCAATGGCGTTACGACTAAATTACAAAATTTGGGCGTAAAGATCTTCCAGGGACATAGTCCAAATAATATCAGCTTAATTGATGCGCCCCAAGTAGTTTGTTCTACTGCAATTAGGGCCGAAAATACTGAGCTTCAAGTCGCGATCGCCCGTGATTTGCCAATTTGGCACCGTTCCGACCTATTAGCTGCGCTGATTAAACAGTTTCAAAGTGTAGCAGTGGCTGGAACCCACGGTAAAACTACTACCAGTAGTTTAATTGCCTATTTATTTTTGCAAGCTGGACTCGATCCGACGATTGTGATTGGCGGTGAAGTCAGCACTTGGCAGGGAAATGCCCGCTTAGGCGAAAGCAAATACCTAGTAGCAGAAGCCGATGAGTCAGATGGTTCCTTTGTTAAATTTGAGCCAAAAATCGGCGTAGTTACTAACATTGAGCTAGATCATCCAGATTTTTATCAAAGTCTTGATCAAGTAGTTGAAGCATTTGTGAAATTTACCCAGCGCTGTAATCTGGTGGTTGCCTGCATTGATGATTTAAATGTGCAGAAATTCTTGCAACCTGATCTAACTTACAGCTTGTTTAATAAAGCTGCTGATTATCATGTCACCGATGTCAAATTTGGCGCCAATGGTACCCAAGCTCTAGTATGGGAAAAGGGTCAGTCTTTGGGCGAAATTCAACTTCAACTTTTGGGCGCACATAATCTCAGTAATCTGTTGGCAGCGATCGCGGTGTCCCGTTATGTGGGAATCGAATGGGACAAAATCCAAACTGCCCTACCAGGATTTGTCGGTGCAAGGCGACGATTTGAATTGTGTGGGGAGTCTAAGGGGATTAGCTTCATAGATGATTACGCTCACCATCCCAGCGAAATTCAAGTTACTCTAGCTGCGGCAAAGCTTCAAGCAAAAAATCGGGTAGTTGCGATCTTTCAACCTCACCGTTTCAGTCGGATTCAAAAATTTCTGTCAGAGTTTTCCCAATCCTTCAATGATGCGGATTTAGTAGTTGTATCTGAAATTTATGGCGCTGGCGAGCTAAATCCTACCTATCTCAATGGCGCTAAAGTCGCCGAAGCGATCGCTAAGTATCATCCAGCCGTCTACTTCCAAGCTAGTCACGCCGCAATTCAGCAATTTTTAGTAGAAAAACTAGAGCCAGGCGATTTAGCAATCTTTTTAGGCGCTGGTAATCTTAATTCGATCATTACCCCCTTGAATGCTCAAATTTCGGTAAATGCCTAATCTTCCGACCCTAATTCGCCCTAGTCAAACCTTAGCTCCTTATACTTCCTTTAAGGTGGGCGGGAGCGCCGAGTTTTTTGCAGCCCCACGAAATTTGTCCGAACTCCAAGCTGCTATAGCTTGGGCTAAAGCACAAAATCTCAAAATTACCTGCTTGGGTGCTGGTAGCAATCTTTTGATCAGCGATCGCGGATTAACTGGGCTAGTGATTTGTACTAAGTATTTGCGCGGTATTAATTTTGATCGAGAAAAGGGACAGGTTTACGCGATGGCGGGTGAGTCGGGGGTAAGTTTAGCGCGACAGGTAGCGGCAAAGGGCTGGTCAGGACTAGAGTGGGCGATCGGTATTCCTGGGAGTGTGGGCGGCTTGGTAGTAATGAATGCAGGCGCTCAAGGTGGGTGTACGGCAGATTGTTTGATAGAAACTGAGGTCTTCTCTCTTTCAGAAAATTCTAGCCAACTACTCAGAGTTCCTGACTTAGATTATCAATACCGTAGTTCAAACCTGCAAAATAGCGATCGCTTAGTATTGAAGGCCACTTTGCAACTTACGCCCGATCAAGACCCTGCGGTGATTTCTGCCAAAACTTCTAGCTTTCTGCGGCAGCGCCAAACAACTCAACCCTATCATTTACCTAGTTGTGGCAGTGTGTTTCGCAATCCTCAACCGCAAATAATCCCCCAGAGTGCAGGACAGCTAATAGAAGCTACAGGACTGAAGGGCTTTCAAGTCGGTAGGGCACAGGTAGCAGAACTCCATGCCAATTTTATTTTGAACTTGGGTGGAGCTACAGCCAGCGATATTTTTAGATTAATTACCCATGTACAGACTGAAGTTGAACAGAAGTGGGGGATTAGTCTAGAACCAGAGGTAAAGATGTTAGGTTTTGCTTGATTCTTTTAATCTAATCTCCTACTCCATAAACTAGACGTACTGCCCAAAACGTAACTAGGCAGAGGCATACAAACAAATCTCGCAATCCTAAGCGCAATTGATGCCATTGAACTTGATGTTGATTTGCCCCCATAAATCCTCGTACTTCTATGGCATTGGCGGTTTGCTCTGCCCTGACAAATAGGTTATCAATCAATCGCTCGACTACTACTAACCACACCTGGGCGGATCGCTGCCATCCTAAACTTTGCCATTTGATTCCCCTGGTGGCGATCGCTCTAACTAGGTTTTGAATCTCTTCTAGTACCAAAGGCAAAAAACGTAGGGCCAGGGTCAGAGTTAGGGCAATTTCTACGGTAGGTAAGCCAAAAATTTTCAAAGGACTAAGTAAAACCGCCAAAGCCGCTGTAAATTCCTCTGGGGCAGTCACTAATAAAAATAGAGTGGGTGAATAAATTGCCGTGAATAGCAAGGTGCTAAGCCGAGTTGCTAGATCAAGCGATCGCTGATTTACGGTTAATGGCCCAACTTGAAGCAGTACATAGCTATAGGAGGTGGGTTGGGGTAAAGCAGCAACTGCAATCGGTTTGCTATTTTCAACCGCAATCATCTCAGGGCTAGGGCGTAAGGGTTGAGAATTAGCTTGAATTGCATCTCCAGAAAACAAGCCAATCACAAATACAAAAATCGCTAGTAGCAACATTAAGCCCATTTGTTGCTTCAAAATCCGCCAAGGAATCCGACAGCTAAAGGTCAGCCCTAGCAAAAATGCCACAATTCCTAAGCGCCAATAATTATTTGCCAAAATCGTAGAAAGCAACAAGCTCAATAACCAAAATACCTTTACCCTGGGATCGATCCGATGCAACCAAGTTTCTGGCTGCTCCATATAAAGCCCAATCGAAAGCGATCGCATGATGTCCATAAATTACCTAAGCTTTATCTCGTTGCAAATCAATCTAAAACAATTTTAAGAATTCTTTGAGTTCTTTTAGGACTAAATGGTCAAAGTCCCAAATGTGCAGCTTATTTTTCATAACATTACCAAAACATTCCATACTGCAATTTGTTTTAACTTGTTTCTTCTCACTTTTTGAGCAGGTATCAAATCTTACATAATTATTTACCCAAAATTTGACAAACTCTTTCTCCGTAATCTTCTTATCTTTTTGTTCAACACAACTCCGCCAAGATTCCAGGCAATCGGCATAGTCTGAGTTTTGGGTTTTGATTTCTCTTAAAAGATTTTCTAATTCTCCAACTTCATTCACATTTATCATGTGACAAGCAACTTGAATAACCTGATTATCCTCAAGAATTAGTTCTTTAAGTTCATTCGGTTTGACAAACAGATCCTCTTCTATTAGTGGGAAAACTTTTTTGAGCGCAGAGTTTATAGTTATTAGCTTTTCCGAGATAGAATCATCAGCATCTAAGATAATCCCAATTTTATCGATTACTTCTTTTTGAGATTCAGATTTAATCGTTTTCAACTCTCCTATTAAGCTCGCAAGGCTAACTCCATCTGAAAGTAAATAATCCTCTTTGCAAATTTCGACTTTGACTGATTCAAATGCGGATACAAAGATATTTGGTAAATTCAGATAGTCTACAAGAGCTTGAACAAAAGCTTGATCGTTTTTACTTTCAACGATTAGACGATTACTCACCTCTGACTCCTTTACCATGATCAAGACTGTATTCTAAGATATCAAGATCTCTTCTTATGCCAACGATTTGATTACTGCGCGGATTCCTCGCCATTTCAAAATGTGCGCCCATCTGCTTAAACTCTTCACTCTCCGTGCCAACTTCTGCAAAT
>JBBRVV010000198.1:0-4581 GCA_038246525.1 Pseudanabaenales cyanobacterium | reverse complement strand
GTCGGAGTTAGGTATCTTCGATGGGATAGAGGGAATAGAAGGCTTGGAAGATATTGTAATTCCAGCGTCTGAACAACCAGATTTACAGTTTGAAACTACTACCTTGCAAATTTCAGAGGACTCTATTCCAGAAGACTCTATCCAAGAAGAGATGAGTAGTAGTGACTTTGTCGATTTGTTGGAAGATTTTGCCACTGCTGAAACAATTGTCACAGTTTCTAAAGTAGGTAATGATTCTACCGATTTCTCTGACCAGTTTTTGGAGACACAAGCAGAATCAACTTTCGACCTACCCGATTTAGATGATGGCTTTATTTCAAGCTCTGCCCAATCCCTTGCCGAGCCGCTTTCTGAGAATCTCGTTGAGCCTTTTCCTGAGACTACGGAAGAATCTCTAGGTGAATTAATTGATTCAGAATTAATTGGATTTGCGATGTACGATCTCTTTTCTGAAACTTCAGAGCCTTCCCCAGTAGAGTCTGAGTTGCCTGAAGCGATTCCCGAATTAAACTCAGAGCTAGGTTTAGATGTTCTTGATGCCTTTAGTTCAACTGAAGAGAATTTAGGTTCTGAACTTCCAGAGCTTGAAGATTATTCTGACAATTTTCTGGACGATTCTCTCACAGATTTTGAGTCAAATGTAGCTTTTGTGGAAATAGTATTAGAGGTTAATGAAGAGCCTGCCGAACTCGATCCCTTCAGATCAGCTTTTGAACAACCAATCATAGAGTCATCTGTTGAGCCTGAATTACCTGAAACCCCATTAAATTTGGCAGAGCAGTTAGAAGAGCATATATCTGAAGAGAGTCTAGAAGAACCTTCGCTGTCTGAGATACTTCGAGACTCTACAGAATTGGAGAGTTTTACGGCAATTTTATCATCAGATAGTTGGTCTGTAGAACAGGCAAGAAGAGTAGTAGAAGATGATCCATTTAGCGAAACTTTTGGTCAATCTCTAGAAGAAACCTTTGAAGAATCACCAATCGATGGTTTCACTGCAATTTTATCTTCCGAATTATCTGAGCCACTACCTGATGCAGCGATCGCGGAGCCAGATTTGGATCTAGCAGATTCTAATCCATCTAATCTTGACCCAGTTGTAGAAGATGCCGCAGATGACCAGCCAATTGTAAGTGAATCTTTTAGTGAATCAGACGAATTAGAAGAAATTAATTCCTTCAGTTTGTCTTTTGAACAGCCAGGAGAAGAATCCCCAGTTGATGATTTCACGCAAATTCTCAGCTCTGAACAGGTGGAAGGAACTCTAGAACCAATTGCTACAGCAACTTCAGATGTATCCGAGAGTAGAGAAGTTTCAGAATCGCCTGATCAATTTCCTGAGTATAATCAAGAGATTAATCAACCTAGCGAACAACCTAATCAATCTTTGGGTGATCTTGCAGTGGCGAGTGTTGGCGTGGTAGGTGGGATTTCTACCAACAACTTTATGGGAAGCGATCGCTCTGGACAGCCACTTGAAGATTCCCTTGAGCAGGAAATGGCTTCTGAAGATGCGATTGAACCAAGCAATGATCGCAACGGAATTGCAGATTCTCATTCTGACTCCCAATCACTCTCTGAATCTAGCGAAAGCCCTGGTCTTCTGATTAAGATTGGCTTAGCTGTAGTTCTGGTTGTTGTTTTAATCGGCGGATTTGCTCTAGTGCGATCAAATTCTAATAATAATCAACAGCCTCAACCAACTCAATCCAACTAAAGGAAGGGCGTTGCACATCTGAGGGGTAATTTCGATTGGGGGCATAGCCCCCATAATAATTTTAAAAATGAATAGTTTTAAAAGTGATTTATTCTTCCAGGCGCACGCCAGCAAATTAACCAGCTAAAAATGTCGCTAAATATTTTGAGAACCATCGGGCATGATCGCCCCTAATAGAATCGCCTGATCAAAATTTGTATCTGTGATATTAGTTGAACTCAATACTGCATTACTTAAATCAGCACCGCTAAAGTTAGCATGAGTAAGATTTGCACCACTTAGATAAGCAGCGGTCAGTTTAGCTTGGTTAAAATCTGCTAGGGTCAAGTTGGCAAGGGCAAAAGTTACTTTTTCTGCTTGTACATTACTCAACTTCGCTTTTACCAAAATTGCTTGATCAAACTCTGCCCCATACATATAGGACTGACTTAGGTTGGCACTGGAGAGGTCGGCTTTTTGAAAGACTGCCATGCTGAGATAGCATTCTAAAAGTTGGGCATCGATTAGGATTGCGCCTGTTAAGACTGCTCCACTAAGAATTGCACTACCCAAGTTTGCTCTAGTCAAAATTGCTTCTCTCAACCTAGCCTGGCTAAGATTTGCCATGATTAAGAAAGCATTTGTGAAATTGGCATATTCTAAGGAAGCATTACAGAGATTGGCACGATTGAGTAGAGCATTGGTACAATCGGCGCGGTTGAGGTTGGCATTAGAGAGATCGGTACCAATTAGGTTAGCTGTCTTAAGATTAGTGCCGCGTAAATTGGCATTGGCAAGATTAGCATTACTCAGATTGCAGCCAGATAAATTTAGACCCGATAAGTCAGCACCTCTTAAATCCACATTACTCAGATTGGCAGACTGAAGTATGACATTTGTAAAACTAAACTGACGTAAACTGACTCCATTAAATATGGTATTGACCAGGCTAGCTTCAGCCAAGATGGTGTTGTCTAAATTTGCATGGCTGAGGTCTGCATCTGTGAGATTGGCTTTGGTTAGATTGGCTTGATTGAGGTTGGCATGACTTAGATTTGCCCCTGCCAGATTGGTGCGAGAAAAATCAGCACGATTTAAGTCGACATGGGTAAGATTTGCCCCCTCAAGTTGAAGACCAGCTAGATCTGCACGGCTAAAATCAAAATTTTGCAGATCCTTAATTTCTGGTCGCTGCCTCCATTGGTTCCAATGTTCTACTCCCTGCTTTAACTGTTTGACCTGCTGTAAATTTGCCATAGCTGAGAAATTGTGGTGGGGATTAGTTTTTGAGGGGGAGAGCAGATAGGATTTTGTATGAATGTATTATATTGCCGAAATGTTTAGCGATCGCAATTAGAAATTTAAGTAAATATTAAGCGAAGTTTAAGCTCTAGTTAAGACCTCCTCTAAAGCCAACTGCATAATCTTAATTGGCGCGGGAATATCTACCCAAAACTCTAAGGCTAAAGCACCTTGATGTAACAGCATCTCCAAGCCGTTGATTTCAGCTAATCCTTGTCCCTTTGCTAACTGTAAAAGTTTAGTCTGGCGAGGATTATAAACCAAATCATAAACAATTGCCTGGGGCGGCAGTTTGGTGATTTGGCTAGAGGTAAGCGGCGAACCTAGAACATCTTTGCCCATGCCAAGGGGCGTAGTATTCACCACTAAGCCAGCAACTTCTAATAAAGTATCAAGGCTAGCCCAGGCATGTACTCGTAGATTATAGTCATGCATCTGGGCGGTAACTTGCTGTTGAAATTGCTGTAATTTAGTCTGATCACGCCCTACTACATGAATCATTGGGCAACCTAGCTCTAAGCAGCCCGCCACCACCGCTCTGGCAGCACCACCATTACCCAAAATTACTACAGGCGTTTTTTGCCAATCTCGATCCAGTTTGCGTAGGGGAGCCAAGAAGCCCGCTACATCAGTATTTGTGCCGATCCAACCTTTTTCAGTTCGTTTAACTGTATTTACTGCGCCTACTGCTTGGGCGATCGCCGTAACTTGTGTAAGTAAAGGCATAATCTCTTGCTTGTGTGGAATCGTGAGATTAAAGCCTGCAAAGTTATTAATCCTAGCTAAACCCTCTACCGCACTTGCTAAATTCTGGATTTCGATTTCTAGGGGTAAATAGGCGTAATCTATTCCCAAGTGAGCGATCGCCGCGTTGTGCATAATCGGCGAAAGACTATGGCTGATCGGTGAGCCAATCACAGCTAAAAGTTTGGTAGTTGCTTGTATATGGGTCATAAACTAACGCAAAGCCAGGGCTTGAATTTGTTCTGGGGTGGGTGGGTGGGTGACTTGTTGCTCATGAACATTTTGATTGAGCCAGAGCCAATACTCATGATTGCCATTTGCGCCAGTAATCGGCGAGACGGTCATCGCTTGAAATTGCCAACCTAAAGCGATCGCTGACTCTAAAACTTGCTCAATTGCCTCGGCTCGGATTTTTGGCTCACGGATGATCCCATTTTTGCCTACTTTTTCTTTGCCTACTTCAAATTGAGGCTTGACCAATAAAACCAGATCGCGGGGGAACTGCAACAGGTGCCAAATGGCGGGCAGAACTTTACTAAGGGAAATAAAAGATAAATCCGCTACGGCAAGGTCGGGTATAACTGCATCTGGCGCATAGAGATCACCAGGTTGCAAATGACGCAAATTTGTCCGTTCCCGCAGAATCACCCTAGGATCGTTGCGAAGCTCCCAAGCCACCTGTCCGTAACCCACATCGATCCCATAAATCTGGGCTACGCCATGTTTAAGTAAAAAATCGCTAAAACCACCGGTGGAAATGCCACAGTCTAAACAAACGCGATCGCTAACCTTCAGCTTAAACTCCGCAAATGCCCCCGCCAGTTTATCACCGCCTCTAG